>CALFMX010000222.1 GCA_937902565.1 uncultured Spirochaetales bacterium | reverse complement strand
GCGAGCATCCGCTTGATGATCTCATTGAGGTCACGCGACTCTCCGGGGGTGAGCACCGCTGTCGGCTCATCGAGGATCAGGATATCCGCTCCCCTGTAGAGCAGCTTGAGGATCTCCACGCGCTGCTGCTCCCCGACCGAGAGGTCACGGATGATCTTGTCGGGGTAGACCTGCAGGCCGTAGCGCTTGCTCAGCTCGGTAATCTTCTTCTTTATCTCGGCCATCGGGGGGACGAAGGGGAGATCCTTCATCCCCAGGATGATATTCTCGGCGACACTCATATTCCCGACGAGCATGAACTCCTGGTGGATCATGCCGATGCCCAGGGCCATCGAGTCCTGGGGGGATTGGATATCCTGCTGTACCCCATTGACGTAGATTGTCCCGCTGTCAGGCTGGTAGAGGCCTATGAGCATGTTCATCAATGTGGATTTTCCCGCTCCGTTCTCTCCAAGGAGGGCGAGGACCTCCCCCTTGTGGAGCGTCAATGAGACCTGGTCGTTGGCAACGACACCGGGGAAGGTCTTGCTTATGTCTACCATACGCACGACGGGTATGCCGCCGGCTTTCAAATCTGCCATCTAATTAATTCCGTATTGGTGGGCAAGAGGCCCGGGTGAAAAGGAGAAGGAGGCGGCATTGCCGCCCCCTCTGAGGTTTTACTCAATACACGCTGCCGATGACCCCTTCGACGAACCAGTCGATGGTGAGCATCGCTTCATCACTCATCTTCTCGCCAGCCTTCTGGCGTACGGCACCGGTGTTGTCCCGGATCTCGCCCCAGAAGACATCCCATACCTTGTCGTGCATCTCCTTCTGCTTCGCCTCGACGGCCTTGACCATGTCGGCAGGTACCAGCGGGGAGATCGGGGAGAGGTGGATCATCTCATCCTCAAGGCCACCCCAGTAGCTCTGGCTCTTCCAGTTCCCGTCAATGACGCTCTGGATGGTCGGGATCATGTAGTTGCCCCAGTTCCACATCGGGGAGACGAGGACACGCTCATCACCAAGAATCTTGCCGAAGTCTGCATTGTAGCCGACGGCATACTTGCCACGCTCAATGGCGGCTTGGGCAGGCTGGGTGGTATCCTGGTGCTGGGCGATGACGTCACACCCCTGGTCGAGCAGGGAGATAGCCCCTTGGCGCTCGAGGGAGGGATCGAACCACGTGTTGGTCCACACCACGGTCACCGTCGCCTTGGGGTTGACCGAGCGCACACCGAGGGTGAATGCGTTGATGCCACGGACGACCTCAGGGGTGTTGTAGGCACCGACGTAGCCGATCTTGCCGTTGGAGGACATCCGGGCGGCAATCATGCCGGAGAGGTAGCGCATCTGGTACATTCGGCCGAAGTAGTTGGACATGTTGGGATTGTCCAGGTAGCCTGAGCAGTGCTCGAAGTAGATGTTCGGATAGCGCTTTGCAACGTTCTGCATGTACTGCTGATAGTTGTAGGAGTTGGCGAAGATGATCTTGCACCCCTCATCGATCAGGTTTTCCATGACCCGCTCACTGGCATCGGTCTCAGGGATATCCTCCATGCGGATGACCTGCACTTTATTGCCAAAGTGCTCCTCCATGGCGATGGTCCCCTGGTCGTGCATATAGGAGTATCCCATATCACCAGGCGGGCTGATGTAGATTACTCCAACCTTCAAGACAGCATCGGCTGTACTTGCCTTGTCTTTGGACCCCTGTCCAAAGGCAACCATCGAGACGAGCAACACGATCAACAACAGGACGATTCCTTTTTTCATGATCTTCTCCTTGGCGAAGTTTGTGATACCGTTGATTCTACTCGAAAAGCTTTAACTGATTCAAAGTATAAATGCTCTTTTAGAAGCTGTCAAAATAAATTTCCATCCATTATTCTGAGTGATACAGTAATCGTATGATAAGTATTTTAGGAATTACTAAATTATTGAAAGCATAATGACAACGTATGTAAGTTTTAAAAACTATCATAAATTGTTGCAAAAATAGTCGCTAAAAGCTTGATATGCTAAAAATACAACAAAAATAGTGGAATCTGTTGTGTTTTTATAAGATTGTTTATCTTTACGCAATACAATTACAACATATCAAGAGTGGCTCTTATCCTCGATAGGGTAAAAAAACTATCATCATAATGCTTGTTACCCTACCTCGGTAATGGTAGGATGGGATACATTGACAAGCCATACCTTTGGAAAGAGGACTATTGTAATGAAGAGAGTCAGGACAATCGGATTGCTTACCCTCATTTTGCTCTTTGCCGGCACAGTGCCACTGCTGTCAGCAGAGGCGGGACTGGTCATCCGGTCTCCACTCTTTGGCCCGGTATCACGGCCGGTTGTCCAGGAGAGCGAACTCAAGAGACAGAGCTTTGCCGACCAGCTGGGACTGGGTGGTGAGAGTGCACAGCTTACCGACCAGCAACGGGTGCTCAGTGCCATCTCCAGTGGGTACTATCCGGTGACTCCCGGCGATGGCTATCGCCTGGTCTACCTCGATGGGATGAAGACCGTCACCGTCGACCTGCAGGTCGATGAGAAGCGGAACGTGACCATCCCTGGCCTCGGCAGCATCGACGGCTCTCAGATGAGTTGGGCCCAGGCGCGTGATGCGATCCTGGCGATGGTGCGCACCTACCACAGTTACTCCAATCCCCAGCTGGTGCTGACCAGCACTGGCACCTTCACCGTTTCAGTGATTGGAGAGGTTACGGGTACGCGTGTCATCCCCGCTTGGGGCTTGTCCCGCCTCAGTGAGGTGGTCAGGAGCGCCACCTCCTGGGCCTCTACACGGGAGATCCTGGTGACCAGCGTCGATGGAACAGCGCGAACCTATGACCTGTACAAGGCGCTGAGAAAGGGCGACCTTGATGAGGACCCCCTGCTCAAGAGCGGGGATGTTATCACGTTGGTCCGTGCCGAGAAGCTGGTCCAGCTCGGTGGCAACGTCTACCAGAAGGGGACCTACCAGCTCCAGGAGGGGGAGGGTTTGAATGCCCTGCTCTCCTACTATGGTGGGGGCCTCCTTGCCGGCAGTGATATCCAGAACATCCGTATCCAGCGCTACAATGAGAGCGCCGGTGGCTGGGATGTCTTCTTTGCCAACATGCTTGATGGCGCTGATGTCCCCCTCCAGCACCTCGACCAGGTGATCATCGATACGATCCTGCCCAGTATCCAGTCCATCACCATCGAGGGGGCGGTCGGGACCAGCGAGGGCGCCGACGCCACCACAGCCACTGCCCAGATGGGCTACGCATCGGGCAAGATCTTCTACCAGTTCTATCCACAGGAGAATCTCAGGCAGCTGTTGACCACCATTGCATCCCGCCTGCTCACCGTCAGTGACCTCGACGGCTCCTATCTCTTGCGCGGCGAGGAGAAGATTCCCATCCGTGCCCAACAGATCCTCTATGGCAACGACGAGCAGGGCCTGCTCCGCCTCATGGCCGGCGATACCCTGGTCATCCCCTTCAACCAACGCTTTGTCACCGTCAGTGGCGGGGGGGTCCGCAGTGGTATCTTCGCCTATGTGCCGGAGAAGGGGGTAAACTACTACATCGCATTGGCTGGCGGGCTCAGCGATGATGCCGCCTACCCGACCTCGATCAAGCTGCTCGGAAGCGATGGCAAGAAGATCGACAAGGAGGGGGAGGTCCCCCCCGAGTCGACGATCGTCGTGGCGAAGAACACCTTCGTCAAGGACCTAGCCCCCACCGTGGCGGTAATCGGGCTGGTCAGCTCGATTTTGGCAATCATTGCGGGTGTTTTGAGTATTGTCCTGGATGCAAAGAAACTGTAGGAGTAGGGGATGAGTCAGCAAGATGATGTGATGCAGGGTGGTATGAACCCATTCGAGGGGGGCGATGAAGGAATTTCGATCGCCGAACTTTTCCTGATCTTCCGCAAGCGTTTCAGGTGGTTTGTCGTCGGCCTTGTGCTCGTCCTCGCCCTGGCGGCAGGCTATCTCTACTACGCCACACCGCAGTACGAGAGCCAGGTCTTGGTGCTCGTCGAGGCGATCCAGCGCTCCTCCTCCTTCGAGTCGCTGCTCGATGTCTCCTCCTCCAGTGCAAAGATTGCCACTGAGGTCGAGTTGATCACCAGCCGCAGCAACATCAACCTCGCCCTGGAGAGCCTCGATCTCTCCTCCTACCATAATAGTGATGGGGAGAACTACCTCAACAAGGCCGTCCTTGGCACTGTGCGTGAACGTGTCGTCGTCTCCACGGTCAAGGATACCAACATCGTCAAGATCGCCGTCACCGATCAGAGCCCGGAGTTTGCCCGTGATTTCGCCAACGCCCTGGCCTCAACGTATGACAATCTCCTGACCGGGATCGCCAAGAACTCGAAGACCGCCCAGCGGGAGTTCATCGAGGCGCAAATCCCACTCAACGACATGTCCCTCAGCCGTGCCAGTGACGCGCTTGGGGACTTTAGGGAAAACAGCGACATCATCCAGCTCTCAGACAAGAGCTCGATACTGATCGAGCAGATCTCCTACTACACCCTGCGCCTCGAGCCGTTGAAGCTCCAGCTCCAGGAGGCGCAGACGTTCATCAGAAGCTACAACGAATCCCTCGTAGAGGCCGGCTTTGACAACGTGTTGAGCTGTGAGCAGATCAGGGAGGATAGCGTCATCGCCAGCAAGCTCGAGGAGCTCTCGGCGTGGAAGACCGAGCTGTCGATGTATGAGTCTCTCTCACGCCCCGCCACCAACCTCGACTCCTCCTCGCGCATCTATGTGATCAACAGTGCCATCAGCCAGGTGACCAAGGATCTGCTCAACCGGATCAATACCCTCACCCGTGGATATGCCTCTGATATGAACACCCAGGCAATCGTCGGGGCGTTGACGACCGAGGTGGATATCGAGGTGCTGCAGAGGCGTGCCGAGGTCTTCAATGAGGAGCTCAGCCAGCTGCCGGTCCTCGAGCGGCACCTCTCGGAGCTGCAGCGTGATGTGCAGATCTATGAAGCCATCGGCTTGAAGCTGCGTGAGATGCTCGAGGAGGTGAAGCTCAGTGAGGCAGCGGTCACCGGCAACGTGACCGTCGTCGACGCCGCCATCCTGCCCATCCGGCCAGTGAGGCCCAACAAGCTCTTGATCATGGCAGTGGCGCTCCTCCTCGGTTCGGCAGTGGGCCTCTTGCTGACCCTCGGGATCGAGGCGCTGGATGTCTCCATCCAGAACGAACACCAGATCCGCAAGGTTGTCGGCAAGGATTTACCGATCCTTGGCTGGATCCCGTTGATGAAGATCTCCAAGAGCGACAAGTATCCGACGCTCTCGGTATACAATGACCCCCTCTCCTATGAGAGCGAGCGGTTCAAGCTGGTGGCCAACATGCTCTACAGCAAGAGCGATCGGCGCATCTACTCGATCACCAGCTGTTCGATGGCCGAGGGCAAGAGTACCATCATCGGCAACGTCGCCCTCGCACTCGCCCAGATGGGCAGCCGTGTCCTAGTCATCGACGGCGACCTCCGTCTGCCCAGTATGGAGCGGTACTTCCGTCTCGAGCACCGGTCGGTGGGTCTGGTCGACTTCGTCACCAAGAAGGTTCCCATTGAGGAGTGCCTGGTCCAGCCCTTTGAGAACGTTCCGACGCTGCACCTGTTGCCACCGGGCAACGCCCCGCTCGTTCCTGCAGCCATCTTCTCCAATCCCCGGTATATCAATGGCCTGGAGCGCCTGAAGCAGTACTATGACTTCATCATCATCGACGCCCCGCCGCTGGAATCGGCGAGCGAAATGCTCTCCATCTCCAAGCATGTCGATGGCCCGATCATCACCGTCCGTGCCGGGATCACCAGCAAGGGAGCGCTCTATGATCTGGTGAGCAACCTGCGCACAGCGAATGCCCCCCTGGTCGGCTTTGTCTTCAATGGTGTGCTCGCATCGGCGATCTCCAGCTATCGCTATGGGTATTCACGAGGCTACGGCTACGGATATGGGTACGGCTATGGCTATGGGGGGTCGAAGGAGAAGGGAGAGAAGAAGCGGAGGAGCAGTAAGCGCAAGCGTTCCACCTCGTGGTATCGCAAGCGGTACAAGCAGGACCTGAAGACCCGTGGCAAGGTCTACAAAAACCTCTACGAGCCGGTTCTCGCCTTCGGTCCCCATGCCCAATTCATGAACCTCGCCTCCTGGACACGGGATGAGAATCACCACGATGTGGAGATCGAGAGGAGCGAGCCGGTCGTCGAGCGTCCGCCGATGGATACCGATGCCCTGGCCGCCCTTGAGGCGGATGAGCGGGCAGTTGGAAAAAAACCTGAGCCGAGGAGCTAGACAGGGTAGGCCGGCTCTGCTATTCTTGGCGAAGAAATTTGGAGGGAGTGCGTGAACAGAACAACGGCAGATCGTGTGTCTGAAGGGGTGTATGCACTCCCGTATACAATAGGTATTGAAGAGAGTCGGTCGTAAGGCCGGCTTTTTTTTAGGAGTAGAAGAAAAGATGAAAAACACGAGTGTGTTCACCGGACGGTCTCTATGTGTCATCGAGGATTTTACCAAGGAGGAGCGGCTCTACCTCTTCGAACAAGCGAGGATCCTCAAGAGGGCGATGGAGGAGCAGGATGAGGCGACCTTGAGCCGCTTCCGGATCGATGACCGGGACTTCGGCATCTACGAGGTCTTTTTGGAGGATTCAACGAGGACCAAGGAGTCCTTCCGCAACGCAGCAAACTTCCACCACGCAAAGGTCTCGGAGCTCAATAGCGATAGTTCCTCCTTCAACAAGGGCGAGAGCTATGCCGATACCTTCTTCACCCTCAGTGGGTACTCCAATACGATCTTCATCGTGCGCAGCAGGCTCGAGGGGGTCTGTCGCTGGCTCGAGGAGAGCTGCAGCGCCTATGCTGCACGCAACCGCCTCTGGCGAAAACCTGCCTTCATCAATGCCGGGGATGGGAGGCATGAGCACCCCACCCAGGAGCTGCTCGATGAGTTCACCTTCCTCGAGGACAATGACTACAGCCACGAGGAGCTCCACCTCGCCTTGGTGGGGGACCTCTTCCACGGGCGGACCGTCCACTCCAAGGCCGATGGCCTGACCATCTTCAATCGGGTCAAGATCGACCTGATCGCCCCACCCGAGCTGGCCATGCCCGAGCTCTACGTAGAGAAGATGGTGGACAACGGCTTTGAGGTGCGTACCTTCGCCTCGATCGACGACTACCTGGACCAGGAGGATGTGGCAAAAAAGTGGTACTTCACCCGTCCGCAGCTGGAGCGCATGGGTGAGCAAATCCTCAAGCGGGAGGCCCAGCTGAGGCATGCGATCACGTTCCGGCGTGACCTGCTCCCCAACATAGCCGAAGGGACGAAATTCTACCACCCGCTGCCGCGGCACAAGCAGCACCCGACGATCCCGACCTTCCTCGATTCCACCCCCCTCAACGGCTGGGAACGCCAGTCAATCAACGGCATGTACGTGCGGATCGTCCTCCTTGCCATGATCGCCGGCACCATCGGCAGTGAGTTCAAATCCTCGGTGGTACCGAAGAGTGTCCAGAGAGAAGAGTACATCCATGAGGTCGACCTTGCAGGGCGACAGCCGAAGGAGAAGGTCATCAGCGAGGGGGTGCAGCCGATCCACAACGGCCTGGTCATCGACCACATCCTCAGGGGGGAGGACCCCACCTCGATCAGGGACCACATGCGCCTGATCAGCTCTGTCCTCGGCCTCGATGAGGCCAAGGGCGGGGAGTGGGTCTCCACCGGAGGCAAGGAGCGGGAGTGCTTCAAGGGGATCATCTTCAGGCCCGGGAACGTGGAGCTCAGCCGCAAGCACCTCAAGCGCCTGGCGGCGGTGGCTCCGGGCTGCACCCTCAATCTCATCAAGGACGGGGCGGTAGCCCACAAGTACCGCCTCTCCCTGCCCCCGAGGATCTACAACTTCGAGGACTTGGGGTGCACCAATGAGGCGTGCATCTCCCACCCGGACCAGAGTGAAGGGGTACCCGCCCTCTTCTTGAGGCGCCATGACAACCACTTTGTCTGCGCCTACTGTGAAAAGCCGCACACCTTCAAGGAAATATGGAAGAGTCGGAATAAATGAGATAGACTGGAGAGCATATGGAAACTTTGACACAGATAACCAACCATTGGGGGCCGAAAGTGGCCCGGGCAGCCTTTGAGCTGGGAGCCATCCGCCTGGCGGTCGACACCCCCTTCACGTGGGTCAGCGGCTATCGGATGCCGATCTACAACGACAACCGTCGCCTTCTTGCCGATCCGGGTGCCCGGGCTCTCGTAGCCGAGGCGTTCGAGGCGATGCTGTCAGTCCTGAAGTTCGACCCCGAGAACATTGCAGGCACCGCTACCGCCGGCATCCCCCACGCCACCACCCTTGCCGATCGTTTGGGCAAACCCCTCTCCTATGTGCGCTCCTCCTCCAAGGGCCACGGCCTCGGACAGCAGATCGAGGGACTGGGAGCCTCAGGCTCCTATGAGGGGGCGACGGTCCTCCTCATCGAGGACCTGATCTCCACCGGCGGCTCGTCCATCAAGGCGGTGGAGGCCATCGTGGGTGCGGGGGGGCTCTGCCCCTACACCCTGGCTATCTTCACCTACGGGATGGAGAAGGCAGTTGAGGCGTTCAGGTCCCTCGACCCGGTGTGCACCTTCCATACCATCCTCACCTACAACGTGATGGTCAGGACCGCCCTGGAGACCGGTTACATCAATGATGATGAGGCAGAGGCGCTCGCCGCGTGGCAGGAGGACCCCTTCGCGTGGGGTGAGAAGCGTGGCTTTGCCAAAGAGGAGGGGCGGTGATGAACTACAGCGACCAGCTTGTCGACAGTGCCGAGCGGGCCGGCAACATCGTGTGCATGGGCCTTGACCCGAGCGCCCAGACACTCCGAGGGGAAGGGGGCAGCTTCTTTGAGCGGGCTACCGGGAGCTTCTCCCGCCTCTTGGGGATGATGAAGGAACAAGATCTTGAGGTCGCTGCCTTCAAGCCGAACATCGGCTACTGGCAAGCCGAAGACCATCCCCGCGACGGTGATTTCGGTGGCAGCCGTGCGCTCTCGTTCATCCTCGATCTCATCGACGAGCTCTTCCCCCACACCCCGGTGATCCTGGACAGCAAGCGTGTGGACATCCAGTAGCCACACCTACGCCCGGGAGGCGTTCGCCAGCTGGAGGGCCGATGCGATAACCGTCGCCCCCTACATGGGAAGCGACTCGGTGCTCCCCTTCATCGACTTTGGAGAAGGGGGCGTCTACATCCTCAACCGCACCAGCAATCCCGGGGGCAAGGACCTGCAGAACCTTGTCCTCGAGACAGGAGAGCCCCTCTACCTGGAGGTGGCGCACCAGATCGCCGCCTACAACCAGGGCAGCGGGAGGGTGGGGGCGGTGGTGGGAGCGACCAACCTCAACGAGCTTGAGGCGATTGCAACCTTCTACCGCGATGAGCGCGTCCCCCTCCTGATTCCCGGAGTCGGGAGCCAGGGCGGGTCGGCCAGCGATGTCATCGCCATCCTCAAAGGCCTCGGCTACCCGCTTCACCTGGTGCGTATCAACAGCTCGAGTGCCCTGACCCACCCATGGAAGCGGGGCCCAGCCCCCGACAACTGGCTTGCGTTGTGTGAACGGAACCTGAGAAGCCTGATCGAGGAGGCGACGCTGTGAGTGCTGCCTGTGCATTGCTCAGGGGTCGTCACCTCGACCCCTCCAAGCGGCTGCTCCTTGCCACGGTAAGCGGGGTGGGAAGCACCAAACCTCAGCTTATCACGTACTTCGACCGTGAGGTCGAGGCAATCTCGATCATCACCACCAAGAGCTTCCAGGTGACCGTCAACCCGGGAAACCGGGAGCCGGTGATCTGCGAGACCGAGGCGGGGGTCTTCGGTAACTCGGTCGGGCTGAGGAACCCGGGCATGGAGCAGGCGCTCTATGAGCTGGAACGCCTCAGGGAGGCACACGGGATGCGAGCACTGCTCAACGTCTCCCTTTCAGCCAATACCGTCGAGGACTTCATCACCCTGGTCAAGGCGTTCGACCCGGTCGCCGACCTGGTGGAGTTGAACTTCTCCTGCCCCCACGTCTCCTCCGGCTACGGGGCGGCCATCGGGTGTGATCCCAACATCGCCGCCTCCTATGTACAGGCGATCAAGGAGGCGACACGGGAGTGTAGAGCCCCGCTCTTCATCAAGCTCACGCCCAATGTGGAGGATATCGGTTTGATCGCGAAGGCGGCAGTCGATGCCGGCGCCGATGGCCTGGTGGCCATCAATACCGTCGGTCCGATCGTCCACATCGACCCGGTGAGCCAAACCCCGATCCTCCAGAACAACCTCGGTGGCAAGGGGGGCCTCTCCGGGCGCGCCGTCTACGATGTCGCCCTCAAGGCGATCGAGACGATCAGGCAAGCTGTTGGCCCTGATGTGCCGCTCATCGGCATGGGTGGGGTCTTCAGTGGCGAGGAGGCTGCCGCCATGGTAAGGGCAGGCAGTGATGCGGTGGGAATCGGGTCTGCCCTCGGCAGTGTCGACCAGCGCAACTGGCCCTGCTACCTCAAGGCGATAGAGGAGGAGGGAGAGGCGTCCCTCTGTATGCGCACCTACCTTGGCCCGCCATCCTCTTCCCTCCTCATCACTGAGCGGCAGATGGCCTACCAGCGCCACACCGTTACCAAAATGGAGCAGTATGGCGCTTCGACGGCAATCATCACCCTCTCTGGCAGTCTTGACTGCAAGGCCGGCCAGTTTGCCTTCCTCTGGATCCCGCAGGTGGGTGAGAAGCCCTTCTCGGTGGCCCACAACGATCCGCTCACCTTCATCGTCAAGGAGCGTGGCCCCTTCTCCAGGGCCCTCTGCGCCCTCAAGGAGGGGGATGAGCTCTACGTGCGTGGCCTCTATGGCAGGGAGCTGGAGAACCGGGCAACCGAACGGGCACTCCTCGTCGGTGGGGGTACCGGGGTGGCTGTGCTGCCCTCATTGGCTGAAAAACTTGCATCGCAGAAGACCGTGATGGAGATCCTCATCGGGACGAGCGAGAAGGGTGAGGGGCGAGCGCTGTTGGAGAAGGAGCTCTCTGCATACGGCAGCTTCTCATGTATCTATGATGACGGCAAGCCGGGACGGGTCCTGGACAGCCTCGACACGGTAGATATCGATGGCACCATGGCCGCCTACCTCGTTGGACCTGAGATCTTCATGGCCATCGCCGCGCGCAAGCTCCTGGATCGTGGCATCAAACGGGAGAACCTCTACCTGTCGATGGAGCGGATGACGCTCTGTGGCATCGGGATGTGCGGCGAGTGCGCCTGTGGCGACCGCCTCACCTGCCGCTGGGGGACCTTCATGGACTATGAGTACCTCGAACGCGAGGCCCCGGAGCTACTCTCCTATGATTGACCCGCACGTCCACTTGCGCGATTGGGCACAGAGCGACAAGGAGACCCTCGCCCATGGCTTGATGGTCGCCAGGAGAAGCGGCATAACCGCCCTCTTTGATATGCCCAATACCAACCCACCGCTGACGAGCCGGGAGGCGGTCACCCGACGCCTCAGGGAGGCGAACGCCCTCGCTTCGGGTGTCAGTTACCACATCTGGGCCGGGGTGACCGGGGATACACAGCAGGTACGGGAGGTGGCCAAACTCGCAGAGGAGCTCTACCCCTCGGTCATCGGCCTCAAGTTCTTCGCCGGCCACGCTGTCAGTCTGGCGCTGGCAGAGCCGAAGCCGGTCGCGCCGTTGGAAGCGGGAAGACCGGCGCCGGCGGCCTCCCCTGCCCCGGCCACGAAACCGGCCGCGGAGACCATTTTCGAAGGGGCGAGCGTATGAGCGCCGCGC
>CALFMX010000221.1 GCA_937902565.1 uncultured Spirochaetales bacterium | reverse complement strand
CTTGGATCTCATCAAGGAATTGCTCACCCAGGCCTACGAGGCCACAGATGAGAAGTCGATGAAGATTGCCATCGATGAGATCATAGATCTCTGTGAGGCGACGGGGAACAAGCACTTCCTCTGGTTCAAGCGTCTTCTGGAGAACCACATGTTCGGCATCATCACCCATGCCACCTACAACATCTCTTCAGGCAAGATCGAGGGCTTGAACAACGTCATAAAGACGACCAGAAAGCAAGGATATGGTTACCCCGATGATGAATACTTCTTTCTCAAGCTCTTCGATGTGAGTAGGAAAACTTATGTGAGAAATCCCTCAACACCCAAAATCCCACAGGATTTGTGATTGAGCCATTTTTTTTGGTAGATTTTGCATGTAATCTCCTTGTTGTTATGGAACTACCTCAAGTATAATCCAAAGCCACAGGTCGTCAACTAAATTTGCGCAAATATCATTAAGCTTGCGTTCATTCTGAAGGTATTATTGGATTATTAACAATAATTTATATTGTTATCACTAAATTATTTATAATAAATTCAGTGTTATTGACTACTTGTATTTCATAAAGCATATACAGTAATGAAAACTTTATATCTTATATTTTGCGCAAACAACTATCAGCTTTCCAGTTTTATTGTATTATCTTGATTCTTGAAGTATGCTTTTCTTTGAGATACAGGAAGAGAGAATGGCACAAAAGAAGAAGACAAGGCTGAAAGATATCTCAGAGAGAACAGGTTATTCAATTACCACCATTTCTCATGTGATCAACAAGACACGGAACGTGGACCCTGGAACGAGGGATGTAATACTCAAAGCCCTGGATGAACTTGGCTACCAGCTCCCCTCCAAGCGGAGTCAATCTAATAAATCCGAGACCATAGGAGTGGTGATTGCTGATATCAGAGTGGATTTCTTTGACGAGTTGATCAAGGAGCTGGAGGATATCGCCTACGAGTACGGCTACCACGTTGTGGTAATGGACAGTGAAGAGAACCCTGAAAAAGAGCGGTACTGCATTAAGAAACTTATCAAGGATGGTGTTGCAGGGATAGTGCTAGCACCATGCAACACAAAGTCAGACCTGAGCTTTTGCGCTGATTTTCCCGTTGTACAGGTGGATCGGATGCTCGATGCCAACTATTTTGATTTTGTTGGGATCGACAACATGATGGTTACGTATTATCTGACAAAAAAGCTTTTGTCCAAAGGGAAGAATGATATAGCCTTGATAACCTTTACAGATGACAATTACTGCGCGCGAGAACGTAGAAAAGGCTATACGCTCGCAATGATGGAGAGTGGGATTTACAAAAACGAACATACATTGGTGATCAGTTATGATGCCGATACCAACCATGAGACCATCAGCCGGTTTATCCGACAGCACACTGATGTAGACACCATCATTTGTGCAAGCTCCAATATCTGTTACGAAGTACTTTGTGAAATTAAACGATTGGGAGCGGATAACCACATCAAGCAGATCTGTACCTTTGACAACAACAAATGGCTTGACCACGTTGCCTTCCCTGTCGATGCCATTGCACAACCCATTACTGACATTGCCTTTATAGCCATAGATTTGCTAAAAACAAAAATTACTGACAATTATCCGCCTGGCGGACAAAAGCGTATCATTCTCAATAGCTGTATCGAAGGACGGTCTGAATTATTCATAGGTGGTAGTGAATCTTCGCTGCGTTCTTATGAGGGCGAAGCAGATACCAAGGAGGCTTAGATGAACACCAAGACAAAAACCCTTATCACCAACGGAGAGGCGGTCCTCGGCATCGAGCTCGGCTCGACCCGCATCAAGGCGATCCTCATCGACGAGGGCAACCAGCCGATCGCCCAAGGCGGCTTCGACTGGGAGAACAGCCTCGTAGACGGGGTGTGGACCTATGGTCTTGATGAAGTGGAAGAGGGGCTTCAGGCGTGCTTCGCCTCCCTGAAGGCTGACGTGGAGCGGCAGTATGGCGTTCCCCTCACCCGCCTCAAGGCGCTCGGCATCAGCGCCATGATGCACGGCTACCTCGCCTTTGACAAAGACGACAACCTCCTCGTCCCCTTCAGGACCTGGCGCAACACGATGACCGAGGCCGCGGCCCAGGAGCTCAGCGACCTCTTCTCCTACCCGGTGCCCGAGCGCTGGTCCATCAGCCACCTCTACCAGGCGATCCTCAACGAAGAGGAGCATGTACCCCGCATCGCCTCCCTCACCACCCTTGCAGGCTACGTCCACTACCGCCTCACCGGAGAGCGGGTGCTGGGCATCGGTGATGCCAGCGGCATGTTCCCCATCGACACCAAGACCGGCTCCTATGATGAGCTGCTCCTCTTCGCCTTCTACGCCCTCATCAAGGAGCGAATGTTCACGTGGGATCTTAAATCCATCCTTCCTTCCGTACTGAATGCCGGAGAGGCTGCCGGCTCCCTCACCAGAGAGGGAGCGCTCTTGCTCGACCCGACAGGAGCCCTTGAGGCGGGTACCCCGCTCTGCCCCCCCGAAGGCGATGCCGGTACCGGCATGGTTGCCACCAACTCCATCGCCAAACGAACCGGAAACGTGTCGGCAGGGACCTCGGTCTTTGCAATGGTGGTCCTTGAGCACGAGCTCTCGAGAAGCTACAACAAGTTCATAGACCTCGTCACCACTCCCGACGGTTCGTTGGTGGCGATGAGCCACGGCAACAACTGCACCGGTGAGTATGACCTCTGGATGCGCCTCTTCGGCGAGGTGATCGAGACCATGGGCTTCTCTGCCAAGAAGAGCGAGCTCTACGACAAGATCCTCTCTACCGCCCTTGAGGGCGATCTGGACTGCGGCGGGTTGCTCGCCTACAACTACCTCAGTGGTGAGACGATGACCGAGATCTACGAGGGCCGCCCCCTCTTTGTCCGTGAGACGGAGAACAAGTTCACGCTTGCAAACTTCATGCGCTCCCAGCTCTTCACCGCCCTCGGTGTCATCCGCATCGGCATGGATATCCTCTTTGAGGATGAGGGTATCAAGGTCGATACCATCACCGGCCATGGCGGCTTCTTTAAGACCGCCCTGGTCGGGCAGAAGATGATGGCAGCGGCCCTGCACACCCCCATCAGCACGCTGACCACCGCAGGCGAGGGAGGGGCATGGGGCATCGCCCTCCTCGCAAGCTTCTTGGTACACGGCAAGGGACGCACACTCGCCGATTTCTTGAACAGCGAAGCATTCGCCAACGCCCAGATCTCCACCATCTCTGCTACTCAAGAGGAGATCGCCGGCTTCGATGCGTTCATGAAGCGCTACAAGAGTGGCCTCTCCATCCTGAAAGAGGCGATCACGGTATTGGGATAATCCACCCCCATCACCACACTCCTATCCCCTCAGTAATGGGGGGATAGGACATCACATCACAACTCATGTCACCACCCATTATATTCTGGTTCTTCAATTTCTCCAGTACCCACATATTAGTATTAATTACATCATAACAATGCATACATATGTCATGATATTCATCCATCGCTACATGAGTAAACTCAGAGAAGTATCTTGCAAAACTTTTTATAGTCTATTATTATACAAATAGAAGATATAGAGCAAAAGAACAATACATATCACTTGAGGAAATGGTTATTCATATGACTTATGACAACATTACTGTTCAAAGAGACTCTTTCCCACAAATCTTCTCCCCATACACCCGCATCCTCATCCTTCTTCTCCTGCTGCTCTCAGCGCTCTTCCCCGCCCTGCCCCTGATAGCCGCATCCCTCGTCTATGACCAATCCG
>CALFMX010000220.1 GCA_937902565.1 uncultured Spirochaetales bacterium | reverse complement strand
ATAGATGCGCAGATCGCGGGTACAGAGAGATTCAAAGAGAAAACCGAAGTACTGGAAATCATCAAGCAGTCGGGAAGGGGAGAGACGCAGGACACCGGTTGCGATGGAGGGGTCCACAAAGTGTCGCTTCACCGAGGTCCTGATTACAGTCTTTCACTTCCGAAGATATTGGTCTTTCACTGAGAGAGCATAAAAAACGGGCTGCGTTTGCAGCCCGCAAAGAGAGTGTGATTGCTCTCTACATGATGATGATCTGGTCTCGCTCGGGTCCCACCGAGATGAACTTGATGGGTACGTGGATCAGTTCCTCGAGGCGCTTGCAGAATGCCTGGGCCTTGGGGGGCAGGTCCTCCCACTTCCGGGCAGCGGTGGTGTCGCTCATCCACCCCTCGACCTCTTCGTAGATCGGGATGGCCACCTCCTGTCCTGCTGTCTCGGGCAGGTGGTTGATCACCTCGCCGTTGACGGAGTAGCCGGTGCAGATCTTGATGGTCTCGAAGGTGTCCAGTACGTCGAGCTTGGTCAGGGCGAGGGCGGTGAAGCCGTTGACCCACGCCGAGAAGTCCACCGCCACGGCATCGAACCAGCCGCAGCGACGCGGCCGTCCGGTGGTGGCGCCGAACTCGCGCCCGATCGTCTGCAGCTTCTTGCCATCGTCGTCGAAGAGCTCGGTCATGAAGGGACCGCCCCCGACACTGGTGGAGTAGACCTTCGTCACCCCGATGACCTCATGGACGCGACCCGGGCCGAGCCCCGATCCCACCGCGGCCCCGCCACTGGTGGGGCTGGAGCTGGTGGTGTAGGGGTAGATGCCCCAGTCGAGGTCTCTCATGACCCCCAGCTGTCCCTCAAGGAGGATCTTCTTGCCCTCCTCGTACGCCTGGCGGACGACGGGGAGGCTGTCGATGATCTTGTTGCCGAACTTCTCCCGCCAGGTGGCACAGATTGCCATCAGGGAGTCGACGGTATACTGGGGAAGGCCGAAGTAGGCAAGCTCGCGGTTCTTCTGCTCGAGGACCATCTCGATGCGGGTCCTCAGCCGCTCCTCATCGAGGAGGTCTGCCGCCCTGATACCGCTGCGAGTAGCCTTGTCGCTATAGCAGGGCCCGATGCCCCGTCCGGTGGTCCCGATCTGCATCTTCTCGCTCTTGGAGCGCTCCTGGGCCCCGTCGAGGGCGCGGTGGTAGGGCATGATCAGGTGGGCACGGACGTCGACGAAGAGGTTCTCCCCGTCAACACCCTTCTCCTGGAGGGCGGCGAGCTCCTCGCCCATCGTCTCGAAGTTGACGACCGTTCCCGCACCGACGATGTTCATCGTCTCCTCGTTGAAGATTCCCGAGGGGATGATGTGCAGGGCGAACTTGCCCTTGTCATTGATCACCGTGTGGCCGGCGTTGTCGCCGCCCTGGTAGCGGATCACCAGATCAGCCTTGACGGCCAGGTAGTCGACGATGCGACCCTTTCCCTCATCACCCCATTGGGCTCCTACAATTGCAGTTACATTAGCCATCTCTACTCCTTCATCTCGCTGAGCATCTCGCGCTCGGCGGCGGTATGGGCCTCGATATCCTCGGCATCCCACGGGTACTTGATCCACAGGTCAGGGATCTCTATGCCGGCAAAGTACCGCTTGATCTCTACGGGGAAGTCCACGTCCTTCTCTTTGAGCTTGTTGTGGAGTACCAGGACGGCGATCTCCTCGGGCTCGTACTTGAGCAGCTCCCCGACACAGTAGGCGAGGGTCGCCCGGCTGTCATCGACCTCGTCGATGAGCAGGACCTTCTTGCCGACCAGCTGGCTCTGCACCTCGTCGATCCACTGGATCTTGGTGGGGTGGTCACGGTGCTTGTTGTCCAATCCATAGTAGGAGATCCCCACCGCGTAGATCGGGCGGTTGATGAAGGTCTTGATGATCCGGGCGGGGATGAAGCCGCCGCTCCCGATAGCGACGATCACATCGGGATCATAGCCGGTGGCCAGGAGCTCGCCGGCGAGTTTCTTCACCAGTTTGTGCACTGTGTTGTAGCTTACGTAGAACTTCTTGTTTTGCATCCGTACCTCAACCTTGTGGTTTCATTTCGGCGATATAGGGGAGGGTCCTATACTTCTCGTTGTAATCCAACCCGTAGCCGACCACCCACACATCGGGGATGGTGAAGCCCAGGTAGGCGATGTCGATCGGCAGGATGTGGCGGTCGGGCTTGTCCAGGAGGACTGCCGTGCGCACGCTCTTCGGGCCGCGGGTGCGGAAGTTGCGCATCAGGTAGTCGAGGGTGTTGCCGCTGTCGAGGATGTCCTCCACGACCAGGACGTCATACCCCTTGAGGTCGATGTCGAGGTCCTTGAGGATCTTCACGACGCCCGAGGTCT
>CALFMX010000219.1 GCA_937902565.1 uncultured Spirochaetales bacterium | reverse complement strand
ATGCATACTATTACTCGACCATCCTTGATGGTTACTACGACTGTGGCTTCGATGAGGCGATCCTCAAGCAGGCGGTGATGCACACAAAGAGCTTGCAGGATGCACAAAAGCGCAAATCCGTGCGGCCATTTTGCACCGATGTGCTTGCCAAGCTCCCCTAGATGCGGAAACAATGCATGTTCAAGAAGGAGGTTCGCTGATGGATTACGAGTGCGATAGTACCCTTGCAGAGCTGAAGAAGCGATTCCCTGCAGGCTCCCTGGTGGAGTTGGTGAAGATGGAAGATGGGGATTCGCCCCCTATGGGTACCAAGGGTGAGGTGTTGCATGTGGATGCATGCGGGACGGTGCATGTGCTGTGGGAGACCGGCTCGACGCTGGGAATCATTTCTTCAGTCGATGAGATACGCTTGGTTTCGGAAGCACAGGGAGGCGGCAATGGATGAGACGATCAAAGCTCAACTGGAGCAGGTGAGAACTACTGCGTTGACGAACATGTTCGACGTGGCAGCGGTGATCAGGATCGCCGAACACCTCGGGTTTGACGAGCTTGCCGCGTATCTGGCAGCAGGCAACGCGGGTGAATACACGCGATTCATCCTCACCGGCAAGACTTGATTATACTATACGACCAACCAACAACGAGGCCCTTCGGGGCCTTTTTTGTTGCCCGAACGGCCACTGGGCGAGGTGAGGAAATAGGTGGGTATTCAAGGCTTTTATAACCGCTTATGTATCGACCTATTATGCCGATAACTCTTTGTATTGACTTGATATGATGCGCGCTATCAGCGAACATGCACCAACGCGGAACCACACCCGACGGCGCGTGGTTTTCGCACTTTGTACACCGGAGGACCTTCATGGCAAAGACCAACATCAAAATCATCGAGGTTGCCCCGCACCAAAAGCACTCATGGCAAAGGAAGGAGTCGGCCGTGGTACGGGTGGCCGCCTACTGCCGGGTGAGCACGCTCTCAGAGGAGCAGGAGCTTTCATATGAGACCCAATGCGCATATTATCGCAACCTGGTTGCATCCGACCCTGCCCTTGAGCTGGTGGGTGTCTATGGGGACCGCGGATGTTCGGGAGTGATGATGAAAAGCCGCCCGCAGTTTTTGAGGATGATGCAGGACTGCAAGGACGGCAAGATCGATTATGTGATGGTCAAGTCCGTCTCGCGTTTTGCGCGCAACCTGGCCGACTGCCTCGAGTGCGTGCGGGCGCTCAAGGGCATGGGCATCCCGGTCCTCTTCGAACGCGAGGGTATCGACACCATGGACGATCGGGCCGAGATGATCCTCTCGATGCTTGCCGCCATCGCCCAGGAGGAATCCAACAGCCTGAGCATGAACATCAAGTGGGCGTTCGAGAAGCGCCAGGAGAGCGGCATCGCTGCGCGCCGCGTCCCCTACGGCTACCGCAAGGCTGCTCCTTCTGATAGACAAGGCAGCGAATGGGTGATCCATCCTCCTGAGGCCAAGCGGGTGCATCTGATGTTCACCATGGCAGGGAAGGGATGCCGGTATAAGGAAATCCTCGTTGCATTGAGGACCTTGGAGACCAAGGAAAACCAAGCGACGCGGTGGTATCACGACAAGCTCTATCGGATGCTACGTAGCGAGGTCTACAAGGGTGATGTGCTGACCACCAAGCAATACGTGGTCGATTACCTGTCCAAGAAGCAGCGTCGCAACGAGGGCCAACGTCCCCAGTTCTACATCGAGGACCATCATCCTCCGATCGTGGAGGCAGCTTTATTCGATCACGTGCAAACGCTCTTGGATTCAGGGGCGCTCAGGCACTATGCAAAACACTAGGAGGCATGCGGATGGAAGGACATACATATCAGGCAACAGGCAACACTCCGGTCGGGGTCAGAAGGCTCTATCGCGAGAGTGCGCTGCCGCAGGTGAGGGCGAAGCGGGTGGCGGCGTACTGTCGTGTCTCCACGGTGCTCGAGCAGCAGCAAAGCAGCCTTGCGACCCAGATGGAGGCGTTCAACGACATGATCGCCCGCCATGCCGATTGGGAGCTCGCCGGCATCTATACCGATGAGGAGACCGGTACCAGCCGGCGTAATCGCGACGGGTTCAATTCCCTGATGGCAGATGCCGAAGCCGGCAAGATTGACATCATCCTGGTCAAGTCGGTTCAGCGTTTTGCACGCAACACCGTCGACGCCCTCACCGCCACGCGTAGACTCAAGGCCTTGGGAGTATCAGTGTACTTCGAGCGTGACAACATCAATACCTCACAGGCGACCTCGGAGCTGTATCTCACCCTGATGGCGGCTGTCGCACAGGAGGAGAGCCACAGTCTTTCGGAAAACATGAAGTGGGGTATCCGCAAGCGCTTCGCAGCCGGCATCCCCAAGTGGGCGGCTACCTATGGTTATCGCAAGACCGAGGAGGGCGATTGGGTGATCGATGAGAACGAGGCCGTCCAGGTACGGAGGATCTTCGACATGTACAAGAACGGATCGGGCCTTCCCGCCATCGTATCCGCATTGGAGCAAGACGGTGTGATTACCCAGATGGGAGGGACCAAGTGGTATCCCCATACGCTTGCCACGATGCTCAAGAATGAGAAGTACATCGGGGATGTGAGGATGCAAAAGGATTACACGGCCGACCATCTCTCCCACCGCAGGGTCAAGAACCGCGACCTGCTGGTGCCCCAGTACTATATCCGCGACCATCACCCGCCCATCATCGATCGTGAGACGTTCGCGGTCGTACAGCGGATAGCACTCCTCTGCGATCCCCATCGCGGCTCCACCCAGTATCCCTACTATGGGTTCCTGCGCTGTCCGCATTGTGGCCAGTTGATGATACGCTTCCAGCTCCCCGGGCATTTCAGCAAGGAGAAGGATTGGACCTGCGGCGGTACCGCGGGGCAAGAGAAGCGCGGTGATCGCACCTCCTGCATACCGCAATCGATCAGTGAGGGGTACATCCATGAGGCATTCTGGCAGGCGTTCGATGATCTGGAAGAAGGACAGTTGCTTGCCATTTCCCACTCGTCAGGCGATATGGCCGAAGGAGCACAGTTCGCTTTGGAGGCGAGAGGGTGTGATCGATCTGGGTTGGTTGGCAAGCGCAATGAGCCCTCCTACCATCTGTTGGTCAAGACGGTAAAGGACATCTCTTTCACCGAGGATTACCGGACGCTGCTGGTGACCTGGAACTTCGGTGTGGTAAGCCGCGTCGACATCAGCTACCAGAGGCCGTGGCACCGCCCTACCAGCGTGTTGACCTACAGTGGCGGTCGGTTCCGTATCGACGGCAAGCCGATCGGCAGCGGCAAGCAGGTGGCCACTTCGCTCAAGGCCCGGATCATCTATATCGATGCGATCAGGATCGTCGATCCTTCTGATGATGACGAGGTGCAGATACCGAATGTGTATCCACCATTGAGCAAGAAGCACAACAGCAACGAGGAGGAACCATGCGAGTTACCAGGGTAGTAAGAAGTCAGGATCTCCAGGCCAAGCGGGTAGCGGCCTATTGTCGGGTGAGCACCCTGAAGGAAAATCAGGAGGAGTCGTTCGAGACCCAGCAACGTTATTACACCGACCTGATCAGCCACACTGACGGTTGGCAACCGGTGAAGGTGTATGCGGACGAGGGGTTCTCCGGGGTCCTTGCCGAAAAGAGGCCGGGCTTCATGGCCATGATGGCTGATGCACGAGGCAACCTGATCGACATCATCCTGGTCAAGTCGATATCGCGCTTTGCGCGCAATGCGAAAGAAGCCCAGCGCTATGTGCATGAGCTCAAGGGTCTGGGTGTAGAGGTGCGCTTTGAGCGCGAGGGAATATCGTCGATGGATGGATCGGCGGAGATGGCGTTCTCGATGTTGGCGGTCGCGGCCCAGGAAGAGTCCCGCTCGATATCGGAGAACATGAAGTGGTCGCTTCGCAAGCATGCCGAGCAGGGCATCAGGCATTTGGGAAGCAATCGGATCCTTGGATACGATGAAGTGAACGGTGTCCTTGTACCGAACCAGGATGCCTGGATCGTCAGGGTGATTTTCGAGGACTATGCTGCGGGTTTGTACCCCATAGAGATTCAGCGTCATCTGGAGGACCTCGGAGCTGCAAATTCCACAACCAAGCGGATTCCGGGGGCTGGGAACACGAGGAAAGTGTTATCCAACGAGGTGTATGTGGGAGACCGGATGATCCAGAAGGGTCCGGTGAGGGATCTGATCACCAAGCAGCCTGATTATGCCAAGCCCTATACCAGCTACTACCTTACCGACGATCATGAGCCGATTGTGGACCGCCAGTTGTTTGAGCAGGTGAAGGCACGCCTTGTGTGGGTTGATCAAGAGCGCAAGGCCGGCATCTACCGGAACTCGCAATCACATTACCTGTATGGATTGGTATACTGCAGCGAGTGTGGTCTACCATTCAGGAAAGGTGATGGCTCCGAGTACAAGGGGACCGAATATGATTATCTGGTGTGTAGCTGTAGAAAGCGCAGGGACAGGAAGCAGCGCACCTGCACCAACCGTTCGATCAGGGCCGATCAGCTTCTGAAGACCCTCTCGGCAACCCTCGGGGTGCCATGGCG
>CALFMX010000218.1 GCA_937902565.1 uncultured Spirochaetales bacterium | reverse complement strand
CCCGCCACCGGTGGAGGTGGCGAACCTCCTCTACATCGCCCAGATCAAGATCATCTGCCGCAAGCTCCACATCATCCGCCTCACCGAGCGCAAGCAGGTGGTCGCCGTTGAGTTCGGCAAGGTCGCCGACCTGAACGTGGGCAAGGTGATGAACCTCATCGCCCTCTCGGGAAAATCAATCTGGCTTGACCCGAGGCGGATGTATGTGATGTATATGAAGATGAACGTCGTCGAGCTCAAGGACAAGGCCCTCTACCTGATGGAGAAGCTGGCACGACTGCTGTAGGAGAGAACATGAAAGAGACCCAGGATACCATCTTTGCCGACATCCCTGAGCTGCGCTTCGTCGAACGGGACGATGCGCGCTCGATCAAGAGCTTCGTACTGCGCGGTACCCGGCTCAAGGGCTTCCAGGTGGAGGCGGTGCGCGCCTACTACCACGACTATGTGATCCCCTACAGCGGAAAGATGACGGACTTTGATGCGCTCTTCGCCAACGGAAAGCCGCTGATCATCGAGATCGGGTTCGGCATGGGGGTAGCGACCCACCTCATTGCCCGCGACAGGCCCGAGTACAACTACCTCGGCATCGAGGTCTTCCTCAGCGGCTTCACCAAGCTCCTGGACAAGATCGGCAAAGAGGGGCTCACCAATGTGCGCCTGATGCGCTTTGATGCAGTGGCGGTCCTCAGTGAGATGGTGGGGGACTCCACCGTAGCCGGTTTCCACATCTTCTTTCCCGACCCCTGGCCGAAGAAGCGACAACACAAGCGGCGGCTCATCCAACATGAGTTTGCCACCCTGCTTGCCCAAAAGCTCGTCCCGGGCGGCTACATCTACGCGGTGACCGACTGGCAGGAGTACGCCGACCAGATGGTGGAGGTCTTCGACTCGGTCGAAGGCCTCACCAACCCCCATGGTACCTTCGCCCCTCCCGTTAGCTGGCGGCCCGAGACGCGCTTCGAGCAGAAGGGGAGGGAGAAGGAGCATGCCATCAATGAGGTGTGGGTGGAGAAGGTGCGGTAGATGAGGGAAGGGGGCCCGCCGCCGCGGACCCCCTTCAAAGGTTCTACAAACTCACTCCCATGCAATCAGTTTGTCCTGATTGCCACCGTGCCTACGCCTCCTCAAGCGAGTCCTTGTAGGCCTTCACCACTTCGTCGGCACCCTTGCCGACCAGCGGTTCATAGTGGTCAAACTCCATCTCGAAGCTTCCCGTCCCACTGGTCATCGACTTGAGGTCGATGGCGTAGTTGAGTAACTCCGACTGGGGTACCAATGCCCGTACCATCTGCAGGTGTCCGATATCCTCCTGGCCGAGGACACGCCCACGCTTGCCCGAGAGGTCGCTGAGGATATCACCGAGGTACTCATCCTCGACGTAGACACTCAGCTTGACGATCGGCTCAAGCAGCACCGGCACCGCCTTGGCGATGGCGAGCTTCATCGCCCCCTTGGCGGCGAGCTTGAAAGCCATTTCACTTGAGTCGACCGGGTGCTCCTTTCCATCGACGAGGCTGATGCCGATGTCCATCATCGGATAGCCGGCGAGGAATCCCTCCTCCATCTGTTCGTGCAATCCCTTCTCGATGCCGGGGATGTACCCCTTGGAGATGGCCACGCCCTTGATGGCGTTGGTGAAGGAGTAATACTGGCCACGCTCGAGTGGCTCGATCTCGATGAGGACACGCCCGTACTGGCCGTGGCCACCACTCTGCTTCTTGTGGGTAAATTCGACGACCCCGCTCTTGCCGCGGATGGTCTCCCGGTAGGCGACACGTGGCAACTTGGTGTTGATGTTCACCTTCTGCCGCTCGCGCACCTTGTCGAGGATCATGTTGAGGTGGAGGTCTCCCATACCGGCGACGACGTTCTCCTTCGTCTCCTCGTTGAACTTGATCTGGAAGGTGAGGTCCTCCTCGCTGACACGGTGCAGTGCCTCGTTCATCTTCTCCTCACTCTTCTTGTCATCGCTGGAGATGGCGAGGCTATAGGTCGGCTGCCCGAAATCGATCGGTTTGAAGGAGAACTTCTGGTCTCCACCCTCGACGAGGGTGTAGTTGGTCGCCGAGATGTTGCTCTTCGCAATCACACCGACATCGCCTGCTACCAGGGCGCTTGTCTCGACAAGCTTCTTACCGACCATGCGATAGACCTTGTTGGCCCGCTCCTTGCGCGAGACGATGCTGTTGTAGAGCTCCGTCTCCCCCTTGATCGTTCCACGCAGGACCTTCACAAAGCTGAGCTTGCCACTGAACTGGTCGATGGTCGTCTTGAAGGTCAGTGCAGCTGCCGGACCCTCTTCGGTGATGAGGAACTCCTGCTCGTTGTTCTCGTCGTCGATGATGGTTTCACGGTAGCCGATGGGGTTGGGGAAGTTGTTGCTGATGAAGTTCATCAGGCTGGTGAGCCCCGAACCCTGGGCGGAGGCGCCACAGAGCACCGGCACGACACGGTTGTCGTGCAACCCCTCCTGCAGACCACGACGGATGTCGTCGATCTCGAGGGTCATCTCCTCGAAGTACTTCTCGATCAGGTCATCGGCACCTTCGGCGGCGCTCTCGATCAGGATGGTGCGGTACTCCTCGGCCAGCTCGGCGTACTCGGCGGGGATCTCCCCGACCGTCTCCTTGCCATCAGGGGTGATGAAGTACGCTTTGTTCTCGATGAGGTTGATAATGCCCTTGAAATCCTTGCCGCTCTCCATCGGGATGGCGACAGGGACCAGGGTTGCCTTGAAGGACTCCTTCAGGTCATCAAGCACTTTGGTATAGTTTGCATGCTCTCGGTCCATCTTGTTGATGAAGATCGCACGCGGGGTATTCGAATCATCAAGTCTGCGCCAGAGCTTGATCGTCTCGATCTGAGGCCCGACGCGTCCATCGACCAGCATCAA
>CALFMX010000217.1 GCA_937902565.1 uncultured Spirochaetales bacterium | reverse complement strand
CCTTGCCCAGGATTTCTCCATCGACGAGCCGATTGGTATCCTCATCGGTCCGGAGGGGGGATTCAGCGAGGATGAGTGTACCTTCCTGACCGACCATGGCTTCATCCCGGTCCTGTTGAAGACCAATATCCTCCGTAGCGAAACGGCTGCAATCTATGCGCTATCAGCGCTTCAGACCCTGTTGAACGAACGAAACTAAACCAGTACACCTCTCTTGGTTAGAGTAGTCTTCCCCTACATGCTTTTCCATCATTGCACATAGGGAAAGACACGTATTACACCTACTCAGTTCAAGCCTCCTGGTCTTTCTATATCCACGTGATAGGGGTATATCATGACTCTGTCCATCATCTCCTCAGATTGGCGCTTCAAAGAGAGGTTCAAGCAACACTTCAGTCCGGCATGCCTGCGCAGCTACTCTGCAGCCGAACGGGCCCTTGCCGATATCGAAGCCCAAACACCTGATGTACTGGTCATAGACACACGGCTCAAGGAGGGGGCCCATACGCTCCTGCTGCAGCAACTGCAGCGCATGGGTACCTGCTCGACGATCCTCTACTGCATCGAGGAGGAGGGCGACCGCTCCTTCGTCCCCAAGACCTCCCTCTGCCTCTTCACCGTCCTCCGCTGCCAGATGTATGCTTCAAAGATCTTCGAGTTCCTCGACCCATCGGTTGCAGAGAACAGTGCCTACGAAACCTGTGGCCTCATCGGAGAGAGCGAGGCGATGGTGGAGGTGAGAAGGCAGCTCTCGAGCTGGGGCCGGCATGAATGCCCGATCCACCTCTACGGGGAGACGGGCACCGGCAAGGAGCTGGCCGCACAGTTCCTCCACCGCCTCAAGGCCCCCTACCGCAACATCGTCTCGGTCAACTGCTCCCTGCTCAGTGACGCCCTGGGCAAATCGATGTTCTTCGGCCACACCAAAGGTGCCTTCACCGACGGGACGATCGAGCTCAACGGCCTTATCAGGGAGGCCGACGGCTCGACGCTCTTCCTCGATGAGGTGGAGAACCTCTCCCTCCACTTCCAGGCCCACCTCCTCCGTCTCCTGGAGAGTGGACAGTACCGACGCTTCGGTGATACGAAGCTCTACACCTCCAACTTCAGGCTCATCACCGCCTCCAATGAACGACTCGACCAGCTGGTCGAGTCGTCGGCGATAAGAAAGGATTTCCTCTACCGCATCTGTGATGTCGTCATAACCCTTCCTCCCCTCCGGGACCATACCGAAGACATCCCAAGCCTCGTCGAGGCGCACCTGGCGTCCCTGGGGGTACACAAGAGCCTCGACGCACGCTCCCTTGCCCTCCTGACGGAGTACGAGTGGCCGGGGAATGTCCGTGAGCTCTTCTCAGTCATACGAAGGGCGGTTATCACCGGGGATGAGGGGAATTACATACAGGTCACCGAGGACGATATCATCGGTCCATTGAAGTACAGCTATAGCTCATAACCGGGCTACCGCACCGTGTACGAGGCATCGGCGATGTTTGAAGTTGCCCCAGTGTGTAATCCACAAGTTCTCCCGGTAACAGCACCTCGATACAATGGGTGAAAAATTGAGGTAACTATCGTAACACGGTTATTTAGCTCATGTTTCCATTAGCTGTACAACCTGTGGATAACTTGTTGATAACTCGTTGAAAGATTGTGAAAATGTTATCTCCGAAACACTCGATAAATCTATAAAAACCTATATAGGTCTTGCATTGAAGTGATTCACTAAGAGTTTATATAATTTATTGTATTATAAATAGTTTACACCATCTTCAAAAGTGTAATCGCTATGAGACATACTCCCCCTGACTTCTTACATCTCCATACAGTTTTAAAGAGCTGTACAACAGCCTGTGGATAAGCTGTGGATAACTTTCTGGAACGGGGCTTTCTTCGCTCGTATTTATTGTCGTTGTACGACAATACCCAAAGCGCTGAGCTTGGAGCAGAGGGACTCGTACCCCCGCTCGATCTGGTAGATATTCTGGATGATGGAGGGCCCCTGGGCACAGGAGGCGGCGATGACGAGCGCCATGCCGGCCCTGACATCGGGACTGGTCACCGTGGCCCCGTAGAGCTGGGCCGGCCCGTTGACCACCGCACGGTGGGGGTCGCAGAGGATGATGTCCGCCCCCATTCGGATCAGGTAGTCGACAAAGTACATCCGTGACTCGAACATCTTCTCGTGGATGAGGATCGAGCCGTGCATCTGTGTTGCCACCACGGTGAGGATCGAGAGCAGGTCAGCGGGGAAGGCGGGCCAGGGGCCGTCGGAGATCTTGGCGGTGTGGCCGGCGACCTCCTTTGCGAGGATCCGCGTCTGCTCCTTGGGCACCCAGATCGAGGATGGCCCATCCTGGACGAAGGTGATGCCGATGCGCTCAAAGCCGAGCCTGATCATCCTCAAATGCTGGACATCGACGCCGGTGAGGAGGGCCTCCCCTCCGGTGGCGGCGGCAAGGCCGATGAAGGAGCCGGTCTCCATATAGTCGCTGCCGAGGCGGAAGGAGCAGCCGTGCAGGCGCTTCTGCCCCTTGATGCGCAGGCGGTTGGAGCCGATGCCATCGATGGGGCAGCCCATCAGGGTCAGCATCGTGCACAGGTCCTGCACGTGGGGCTCACATGCGGCGTTGGTGATGATCGACTCCCCGCTTGCCAGGGAAGCCGCCATGATGACATTCTCGGTTGCGGTCACCGATGCCTCATCGAGGAAGAGGTCCGAGCCCGATAGCGGCAGCCGGTCGGCTGTCACCACAATCTGGCTCTCCTCGATCGCAAAGGAGGCGCCAAGGGCCGAGAGGCCCCAGAGGTGGGTATCCAGACGCCTGAGACCGATGACATCGCCCCCCGGGGGGGTAAGCCTCGCCTCGCCGACGGTGGCCAGGAGGGGGCCGAGGAGCAGGATGGAGCCACGGATCGCCTCGACCAGGGTGCGCTTGAGCTCCCCGCTCCGGTCTCCGCTCGTGATCGAATAGGTGTTGGGCCCGACCAGCGTGACTGTGGAACCCAGATGCTCGAGCAGGGTGATCATCACCTGCACATCCTCGATGTCGGGGACGTTGGAGAGCTCTACCGTCTCATCGGTGAGCAGGGTGGCGGCAAGGCACGGCAAGGCGGCGTTCTTGTTTCCGCTGATCCTCACCTCTCCGCTGGTCGGCCTGCCGCCGATGATGTGGTACTCTGTCATGGTTGTATCTTAGACGTGGCCAGACGCTTCTGCAAGCTCTTGTTGAACTGTGGCCCAAGACCCGGTAGAATAGGCGCATGGAGCAGAGAAGAAGATGATCTACGGCATCGGGAACCCCCTCATAGACATCATTGTAAACGTTGAAGAGGAGGACCTCGTCGACCTTGGTATCCACAAGGGGACGATGGCTCTCATCAACACTGAACGGATGGAGGAGCTGCTCGCCTTCGCCAAGGGCCGGACGGTCAGCTACACGTGTGGCGGCTCATGCCCCAACACCATCATCGCCCTTGCTTCACTCGGTGTCGATGTCACCGTTGCCGGCAAGATCGGGAGCGATGAGAATGGGGTCATCTACCGGCAACGCCTCGAGGAGCTCGGTGTGGGCGATGAGCTGGTGGAGACCGGAGATGAACGAACCGGCTCGACAGTCATCCTCATCACCCCCGACAGCGAACGGAGCATGAACACCTACCTGGGCGCCAACCGCCTCTATGCAGAGGAGGACGTCAACATCGACACGGTGGCCCGGGCGCGCTTCTTCCACTTCACCGGCTACATGTGGGACACCGATAGCCAGCAGGGGGCCATCATGCGCGCCCTCGAGGTTGCCAAGGCCAACAACACCCTGGTCAGCTTCGACGTCGCCGACCCCTTCGCCGTCGGACGCTACCGCAAGGCCTTCCTCTCCCTCATCAGCGAGCACTGTAACATCGTCTTTGCAAACCGCGAGGAAGCGCGGATCCTCTTCGACAACTACGACCCCTACGAGTGCTGCCGCTCGATGGGCAAGCTCTGCAGGATCGCCATCGTCAAGAACGGCAAGAAGGGCTCCTTCATCAGCTGTGACGGTGTCGTCTCCTCCATTCCGGTCATGGGCCCGGTGGTCCCCACCGACACCACCGGGGCCGGGGATGTCTACGCAGCCGGGTTCCTCTACGGCCAATACCACGGCTACAACGTCAAAGAGAGCGGCATCATCGCAAGCATCCTCGCCGGGGAGATCATCACACAGCGGGGCGCCCAGTTCTCCAGCCATAAGAGCGAGGAGCTGAGGGCGTACTTTGCATCCGATGAGTGGAAGACGAGGAAGAACTAGCGCTATCCGTCAGTTTCTTCGATATGCCCCTTGCCTCCTTTTTCCCTTGGTGGTAGCATACCACCCATGACGTCGATTTGATGGCCTCCCGGCTTGCAGGCGTCACTAAAGAAACTTGCTAAAAGGGGAGCACAACTCGTCTGTCTTGCGTTCCCCCTTCCCAAGTTCAAAGGAAGGGTCCCATGAGATCATCATTGTTTACATCAGAATCAGTCAGTGAAGGACATCCGGACAAGGTCTGCGACCAGATCAGTGATGCCATCCTCGATGCCTGTCTGGCACAGGACAGGGAGAGCAGGGTCGCCTGTGAGGTGCTGGCAACCACCGCCCGGGTCGTCGTCGCCGGCGAGATCACCACGACCGCCACAATCGACGTCGATGCCATCGTGCGGTCGGTGGTCAAGGAGGTCGGCTACGACCGGAGGGATGAGGGGTTCGCCTACCAGGATCTGGAGGTAACCAACCTCATCACCGCCCAGTCGCCGGATATCAGCATGGGGGTCACCGAAGAGACCGCCCGCTGGGGAGAGCAGGGTGCCGGGGACCAGGGGATGATGTTCGGCTACGCCTGCAGGGAGACCCCCTCCCTGATGCCCGCCCCCATCATGTGGGCCCACCAGCTCTTGAAACGGGCCAGCGTGCTGCGCAAGGGCGGGCTATCGATGCTCCGCCCCGATGCCAAGAGCCAGGTGACGGTGCGCTACGAGGGGGATGAGCCGGTCCATATCGATGCGGTGGTGATCAGCCACCAACATGAGGAGAGCGTCTCCCGCGACGAGCTTGAAGCGGTATTGCGGGAGCAGGTCATCGAGTCGGTGCTCGCCCCAACCGGCCTCCTCGACCAGCGGACAAAGGTCTACGTCAACCCCACCGGCCGCTTCGTCATCGGCGGGCCCACCGGCGATACCGGCCTGACGGGGCGCAAGATCATCGTCGACTCCTACGGGGGCATGGGACGGCACGGAGGCGGCGCCTTCAGCGGCAAGGACCCCTCGAAGGTCGATCGGTCGGCCGCCTACATGGCCCGTCACGTGGCAAAGAGCCTGGTGGCCGCCCGCCTCTGCGAGCGTTGCGAGGTCCAGCTCTCCTACGCCATCGGCGTGCCCTTCCCCATCTCGGTGCGCGTAGATACCTTCGGCACGGCAACGAGGCGGGAGCGGGAGCTGGAGGAGCTGGTCGCTGCCTCCTTCGACCTCAGCCCCGCCGGGATCATCGCCGCCCTGGACCTCAAGAGGCCCATCTACCAGAATTCGATGAACTACGGCCACTTCGGCAGAGACGGCGTCAGCTGGGAGGAGGTCAAACCCCTCTGATGAGTGAAGGGAACCGCGTGCGGTTCCCTTCCTTGTTTGATGTGGTTTCTTCTTTCTGCCTAGCGCTGCTGGGAGATGCGGATCTGCTTGTAGAGCCCCTCGCCCTCGCTCTTGGTCGAGACCCCGCCGAAGTCATTGAGGGCGGTGTGGACCAGGCGGCGCTCATAGGGGTTCATCGGGTCGAGGAGGCGGCTGCGGCCGCTGCGTCTTACCTGCTCGGCCGTCTTGAAGGCGTTCCTGATCAGCTGCTCCTCGTGGCGCAGGCGGTAGTTCTCACTATCGACGACGACCTTCACATCGGGGTTGATCTGCCCACCATAGACGTTGGCAAGCAGCTGGATGGCGTCGAGGTTCTTGCCCTTGCGACCGATGATGATGTTGGAGTTGTCACTCTCGATGTTCAGCCCGATCTTCCGCCCCTGGCGGAATGCGATTGAGACAGAGCCCTCATAGCCCATCTTGTCCAACATCGTGGCAACGAAGGTGAGCAGCTTGTCCTCGAGGTCGCTGTCAAAGGGCTCGCCGAGGGTACGGGGCTCGTTGAAGCTTGTCGCCACATCATCATCCTCATCCATCTCCATATCGATCGAATCATCATCGAAGTGGATCCTGATCTTCACATTGCCCTTCTTGAAGAGGCCCTTGCGCTGAGGCTCAATGATCTCTACATCAAAATCTTCCCGTTCAATGTGCAGTTCCTCGATTGCCTTTGCAATCGCTTCCTGCTCGGTCTTTCCTTCAAATTCTCTGGTCATTATCGTACTCCGTTCGGGGTTGCCCCCGCAGTTGATTTTCGATTCACCGTCTCTTGCGTCCGCTCTTCGGCATCTGCTGGACGACACGGTCAGGCTGGGGATTCGCCTTCTTCTTATTGGTGTGGAGCTGCTGCACGATCGAGATTATGTTCATGACACTCCAGTAGATGATCAGGCCGCTCGGTGCGTTGTAGAGGACGAAGAAGAACATGATCGGCATACCATAGGTCATCATCTTCATCATGCCCTGCTGTCCCGATGCCCCCGCTGACCCGCTCTGCGTGATCTTCATCGAGAAGATCATGCTCACCGTGTAGAAGATCGGCAGGAGGTGCAGCTCATTGCCCACAAACGGCAGGCTGAAGGGCAGGGTCGCCACCACGTCGGGCCGGGAGAGGTCCGGGATCCATCCGGGGATGAACATCGCCCCCCTCAGCTCAAAGTGCTTGTTGAGGAGGCCATAGAAGCCGATGAGGATGGGGAACTGCAGGAGCATCGGCAGACAGCCGCCCATCGGATTGATCTTCTCCTTCTTGTAGAGCTCCGCCATCTCCTCGTTCTGCTTGGTCGGGTTGTCCGGCCAGCGGGCCTTGATCTCATCCATCTTGGGCGTGAGGGCCGTCATCTTGGCGGTCGACTCCATCCCCTTCTTGGTGATCGGGTGGAGGAGGAGCTTGAGCAGGAAGGTGAGAAGGATGATGCCTACCCCGTAGTTGGGGATCAGGCGGTAGAAGAAGTTGAGGATCTCCTTGAGGATCGTCTCGAGCCAGCCGAGCCAGGTGCTGCTGTCGAGGGCCGCCTCAAGCTGCAGGCCGCTCACGCCAAAGGAGTTCTGTGAAGCGTCGTTGTAGGGAACCATATCCTTCTTCAGCTGCGGACCGGCGTAGAAGCGCCAGGTATCGACCTGGGAGGCACTCCTGATGGTCGGGCGGGTGAAGTAGATCGAGGACTCGAGCGGGATCCCTTCGGCTCCGCTGTTCTCCGAGAGGCTCACTGCATAGGAGGTGGCATCGGGGATGGCGATCAGGGAGAAGTACTTGCCTGCAAGGGCAACCCAGGAGAGCGGCTTCTCGGTCTTGTAGGAACCGGAGGAGAGCTTGGGCATCGTCTTCTTCTTCGCCCCGTCCTCCTTGATGTAGAAGCGGCGATAGTTGTAGTTCTTGTCCAGGGAGGCGAACGAGGGGCCGATCTGCGGCTCGAACGCGAGCGTGTAGGCACTGTTGTCGTAGACGAGCGGGATCGCCTTGTTCACGCTGTTCTTCGTCTCGACGTCGACCTGGAAGAGGTAGTCAGTGTCGCCGAAGGTGTAGGTCTTGGTGATGGTGAAGACATCGCCGATCGTCCCATCCTCACCCAGGATGGCGAAATCACGGCTGAAGACCACCGTATTGCCGACCACCTTTCATCCTCGGGGCGGTCGGGGTCTTCCTCGCCA
>CALFMX010000216.1 GCA_937902565.1 uncultured Spirochaetales bacterium | reverse complement strand
ATGGCAGCGATACACTGCTCTTGCCCTACGAACCGATCCACGTCTCCTATCCCGGATGCGGTGATCTCTTCAGCTCGATCCTACTCGGACTCCTTCTTGGTAAGGAGCGCTTCCAAAGTGCGGTTGAGGGGGCGGTCTCCTACACATCACTAGCTATCGGCCGGAGCTTGAAGGCTGGCTACCCGATACGTCATGGGGTCTCCCCAACCTTGATCCTCGCTGACCTGGCCGAGCGACGCGGTCCTCTGTTCTAGATTGTAAGAATTCCTAATTAATTGATATATTGTTATATTAAAACCAGTTGATTGGTATGTGCCATTGCATTCATGCAAGAGGGCCACAGGGATGTACACCCGTGGCCTCACATTGGTTAGTCGTCCAAAATAAATAGGATCAACTATTGCTGGATGAGCCGAGGGAGAAGTCCCCGACCAGTTTATAGACATTTCCATCCCGCTTGAGCTCCACCGTTCGCCCCGGCAGATAGATCGGTATGATCTCCTTGAGATACTCCCTGCTGGCATCCTCGATGGCCTGGCGGTCCTCCTCCTTGACCGGGCAGAGCGTCCGGATCTCGACACTGACCACATAGCCACGCCCATACTCACTGCCGTAGCCGGGGGTGAATTGGGTGCCGGTGGAGAAGAGGCCATCGTAGGCAACACTGGCTGCCTTGCCGCGGGGGAGGCGGTTGGGGTGAAGGGGGTAGAGTCCCTCGAACCGGTCTTCGAGGAAGTGGTCAAGATCATCAGCCATTGCCCGAAGCTTCTGTTCGAGTTCGATCTGCATGGGATGGGAGCTCACTTCTCCTCCTTGGAGTTGTTCAGCTGGTAGCGCCGAAGCAGAGAGTCAACCGACGAGAGGGCCGCAGCCTCACGCTGTGGGGGCGGGGGCAAGGCCTTGCTCTGCATGGGCCGTTCTGCGTCCAAGGGGCCGAGCTTGAGTTGGTCGAAGTGTGTGCGCCCCGCCAACATCGAGGCGTAGGCATCGATGGTCTTCTGGTGTTGGGCGAAGATCTCGTGAGCACTGGCCACCATCGACTCAAGCGCACCCTGCGATGTCTCATCAAGCTTGTACTCCCCGGCAAGGGGGGCATGGATCCGCGTATAGGAGAGCTCGGGGATCGAGGAGGCAACCTGGTCGACACTCTGCATCTGGGCGGTCGCATAGACACGGTGGATCGGCGCTCCTTTGGCCGGGTCAATCCATCCGACCATCCCTGTGGCGCCACTGGCCTTGAAAGAGAAGTCCGCACTCGCTGTCGAGAGGGAGAGGATGTGGTAGTGGCTTGCCCGTGGGTAGAGCCGCTTGGCTTCGATGTAGGCATAGAGGGAGGGGTTGTTGGCAACCACCCCTCCATCGATGAGGGTCCGCATCTGTTCTTCTGCATGATCGTAGAGGTAGGCGGGTTTGAAGTAGGTGGGCGCCGCACTACTGGCCCGTGCTGCCTCCCAAAAGAGGAAGCCATGGTCATTGGCGGAGCTCATCGAAAAGGGTATCCCGGCCTGGGCATCGTAGGCCATGATGAGGGTAGGGATGGTTGCATCGCTGAGGGGGACATCACCAAAGGTGGCCTTCAGGAAGTTCTCAAAGGGTACTTCATCATACTTGTCCATGAAAATCTGGGTAATAAGACGGCCCTGGTTCTTGGTAAAGATGGTAGTGCCATGTTCAAGGTAGAGTTGTTCGAGGGATGCCGTATCGATTCCCCATGGCAGTGTTCCGATGGCAATGGGATCGGCTTGTACCTTGCGTATCCGCTGCCAAAAGGTGGGGACACCCTCCCGATAGGCGTAATAGGGGCCGCTTTCATCGATTTTCAGACGAGTGCGTCCAATAGGGGCGGTCAGGGCCAAGGCGAGCAAGGCACCGGTGGAGGTACCTGCGATGAGGTCGAAGTGTGCTGCAAACGGCCGTTCATCACCCATGGCAGCCAAACGTCCGGCAATCTGATGGATGAGCGCTGCCGGTATAATCCCTCTCATCCCTCCGCCATCGAGGGCGAGGATATAGCGGGGTTGGGTAGATTCCTGAGCGTTGAGAGCGTGTTCGACCATATAGATATAGAGTGCTGAATTGTGCGGTGAGGGTCAAGATGACGTATGGAGAATGCAAGGAAATTCTATTAACACCACCATAAATATTCCTAAATAGGCATATTGAAAGGGGTGTTGTACTAGTATTGCTCTTCGTGTGGTTTTCACGCATCTGGAGATCATCATGCAGTGAATTGTCACTGTACGTAACAGCCGTTCCTTGATACCATTATCCACTATGAGAGATGAGAAAAAGGTGTCGATTGGTATGAAGTTGGTCCGGATGATCCCACTCTCGCTAGTGGTCATCCTGGCAACTATCGTGGTAGTCCGCAGTGGTCCTGCTGCAATTTCAGCCTATATCCAGTCCTATCGTGATAATGTCGCGTTGACGTTGACTGTTGTCATGGCGCTCTTTCTCTTCAAGTCTGTTTCGTTCGGATTGCCCTATACCGTCCTCTACCTTGCTGTCGGACATCTCTTCCCCCTGCCGGTGGCGATGCTAGTCAACGTGGTCGGGATAGCGGTCAATATGCAGATCCCCTACTTTGTCGGTCGTTATGGCCACTTCTCCTTCATCGAACGGGCTATTCATAAGGCCCCGTTTGTGCAGCGCTATAGTGAGAGGGAGGAAAAAAACCCCCTCGTCTTCTCGTTTTTTGTGAAGTTCATCGGCATTGTTCCCCATGAGATCACCAATCTCCTGCTCGGTACGCTCAAGATCCCCTATTTCAGGTACCTGGCAGGGGGAATCCTCGGCCTCTTGCCCGGCATGATTGCCACCACGGTAGCCGGTTGCTACATGACCGACCCCCGCTCTCTTCAGTTCATCTTGGCCGTCATCGCCTTCTTTGCAGTCCTCTTCTTCTCATACTACCTCTCCAGGCGGATGAAGAAGTCATGATCACATCCCCTTTATCGTGTAATCCTCTATCATCCCAGCCTCTTTCTTTGTACACTTCCGTCGATGAATAGTGCTCTATTGAACGCCTATGGCCGATGTACCCTCTGTCCCCACCAGTGCAAGGTCGACCGAACCAGTGGTGAGGTGGGCATCTGCGGGGAGACGGCTACGGTGCGCGTTGCATGGTCGGGCCTCCACCGTGGGGAGGAGCCGCCGATCAGTGGCGATAACGGCAGTGGCATGATCTTCTTCAGCGGTTGCCCGCTCCACTGCCAGTACTGCCAGAACTACCAGATCAGCGGCGATGGTGCTTCAGGTGATGTGATCGGAGTAGCGGTCTCGATCGAGGAGCTGGCTGCGATGATGACAGCCCTCCAAGGGATGGGGGCCGCTACGATCAACCTGGTCACGGGGACACACTTCACCCCATCGATCATCCTGGCCATCGACCGTGCCCGCTCTGATGGCCTCACCCTCCCCATCGTCTGGAATAGTTCAGGTTTTGAACGGCCTGAGGTGCTCGCTCTCCTCAAGGGCTCCATCGATCTCCATCTCATCGATCTGAAGACCCTCGATCGCTCTGTGAGCAGAAAATTCTGTGCAACCGAGCGGTACAGTGAGGCTATTGTGCCGGTGATGGAGTTCATCAAGAGGGATGTGGCGGAGACTGTGGTGGATGAGGCGGGCTGCCTCTCCGGTGCGCTGGTACGCCACCTGGTCTTTCCCGGGGAACTTGAAGCGACTCGGGCAGTTCTCTCCTACTTTGCCGAACACCTGAAGGAGAGGGCATGGCTCTCTCTTATGGTGCAGTTCGAGCCGCCCCTCGGTGATGTCAGTTTTGAACGCATCGATGAGGACACCTACGATAGTTTGTTGGATCTCTTGGATGAGCTGGGGATCGAGGATGGGTTCGTCCAGGAACTTGGGGAGAATGTGAGCTGGATCCCCGACTTCAGGCGGGACAATCCCTTCCCGCCTGAATTTGCCGATCCATTGCCCCTCTTTCTTACTCTGAAGAACTCTTTGAACCGATGAGGGTTCCTGTGTACTCCCGCCCATAGAGGATATCCATGAGGTTGGGTATGTTGCGTCCATCGGCGCAGATGACCTGCATCCTGAGCCGCTCGGCCCGTTGGCTTGCAATGGGGTCGAAGGGGGTGTTCTTGCCGGGGACCCACGTCTCGCCGACCATCTGCCTGAACTGTGCCCAGGTGATGGCATCGAGGGGCACAGCATCAGGGTTCTTCTTGGGGTCATCTGTGTAGACCTTGGCTATGTTGCTCAGGTTCACCACCAGCTTGCCCCCGAAACGCTCGGCGAGCAACACGGCATCGGTATCGGTGGAGAAGCCGGGCTTCCAGCCGGCGGCAACGAGGACCTGCCCCTTGAAGCTGATGTGCCCGGTCGGGTTGATGACCAGGTTGTCGGGGCAGAGGTCAGCAAACATCGCCTTGATGAGTTGTCCGTTGATGTGTGTAGCCCGAATGCCGAGCCAATCGAGCTCCTCGGCGTCCGCATCGGGATCGACAGCCTTGAGGGCCTGTTGGTAGAGGCGGGCCGGGGCCCCCCCACCACAGACGAGGATCACCTTGCGGCTCTTGTCCTCTGCGAGGTAAGAACGTAACGCTGTATTGAATTGAGTCAAGAAAGAGATATCCACCTCATCTGGTACGATGATCGACCCGCCAAGGGAAATGACTGTCAGATTACTCATGCCGACCTCCTCTTTGACTGTAACAGAAACTGCCCTGTATCTCAACGTGTGATCTCTGTTATTCTGTGCATCACTCCTCTGTCCCGACTTCAAGAATCTCGATCAGCGCATCGGGCTCAAGGCGAAATGGCGAGCCGATCCCCTCATAGAAGCCATGGTCTCTAATGAAGTGGATATGGAGGTCGGTATAGGTGATCGTGCGCCCGAGCCGCTTGTTGTGCACGGTCGTGTTGGTCTTCCCATACATGCCGGGCCCTCCGAAGGGGGAGGGCAGGAGCCCTCGAACCGTCTCGACCTTCACCTCGAAGTGCTCATCGAGGGTGATGAAGTTGCCGAGCCCCTTGAGTCCGAGGTTCTTGAAGTGTTCCATCCTCTCTACGATCGCCTCGTGGGTCGTTCTCCGCTTGTGGACGGTGAGGGTGTCTGCGACGATTATATCTACGAGCTTTCGTGAATCGTCGCCAAGAAAGCCGTCGAGGGTGATGACGCCCTTTTGCATCTGGGCCTGGATCCGATCGTATTCAGGGGTTTGTTTCATCCGACGCCTCCTTCTAGAACTTGTCGTAGAATATGCGGTCCTCGCTGACCCCGAGGTCAGTGAGCACCTTGATGCACGCATCGATCATCCCGGGGCTCCCGCACAGGTATGCCTCACTCGCCTGTGCATCGCTGACGTTCTTGCGCACCACATCGGTGATGAGACCGACCTCCCCCTCCCAATTGTCCTCACCAAGCGGCTCGCTGAGCGCCGGGACAAAGGAGAAGTTGGGGATCGAGGATTCGAGCGCCTTCATCTCGTCGAGGAGGAAGAGGTCCCGCTTTGAACGGGCTCCGAAGAAGTACTGCGCGCTGCGTGGGTTTGCGTTCTTCTCCATGTCGAGGAGGATGCTCTTGATGGGCGCCATGCCCGATCCTCCTGCGATGAAGATGATGGGGGCATCGCTCTCGCGCAGGTAAAAGTCACCGTACGGCCCGTTGATGGTCACCGTGTCCCCCTCTTTGAGGTGTTCATGGACGTAGGTGGTGCAGATACCGCCGGGGACCAGGCGAATCTCAAGCTCGACGTGTGTGGCATCCCCGGGAGGGGAGGCCACCGAGTAGGCGCGGTAGACCTCCTCATCCAGATCCTCATACTCGGGGACGACGAACTGGATGTATTGGCCCGCCTTGATGGTGATCTCTCCCGGGTCGATGAGACGCAGCGTCACCTCCTTGATATCGTGGGTGAGGTTGCGGATCTTCTCGACCGTGGTGGAAAACTCCTTGACGTAGAAGAGCTCTTCGGGAATCTCGATGGCGATATCGTTCTTGACCTTGACCTGGCAGGAGAGACGGATCTGTTGGGCCCGCTCCTCCTCGCTGATGAAGGGGAGCTCGGTCGGAAGGTATTCACCGCCCCCCTCCACCACCTTGACCTTGCAGAGGCCACACGATCCACGTCCGCCGCAGGCGGAGGGGATGAAGATCCCCTCCTGCTGCAGGGAGCGCAATAGCGGCTGGCCTCCGAGGACCTCAAGGTCACGGATGCCCTCGTTTATGGTAATCTTGACGACGCCGTAGTTGCCGATCGTCGCATCGGCGATGACCATCAAGAGAGAGAGGAAGACGGAGATCAGGCTGATGACGGCGATGCTGACAAGCAGGGTAATGAGCATGCAATCCTCCTCCTAGGTGAGTGCTATCATGCCGGAGAAGCCCATGAAGGCCATCGCCATGAAGCCTGCGATGACCAGCGTGATGCCTGGTCCCTCAAGGCCGGGGGGTATCTTTGCACTCTTCAGCTTCTGACGGATACCAGCCATCGCCACGATGGCAAGAGCCCACCCGATCCCACTGCCGAGGCCGAAGAAGAACGAGGTGGCAAGCGTATACTCACGGATGACCATGAAGAGGCTTGCCCCGAGGATGGCACAGTTGACGGTGATCAGGGGGAGGAAGATCCCGAGTGCCTGGTAGAGGCCCTCGCTGTAGCGCTCGAGGGCCATCTCGGTAAGCTGCACGAACGCCGCTATGACGATGATGAAGACGATGAAGCGCAGGTACTCCAAGCCGAAGGGTATGAGTAGCCACTGGTAGACCATCCAGTTCAACGGGGTGGTGGTAGCCATCACAAAGACCACCGCCGCCCCGAGGCCGAGGGAGGTCTTCAGTTCCTTGCTGACCGAGAGGAAGGAACACATGCCCAGGTAGGTGGTCAGCAGGATGTTTCCGGTGAAGATCGATGCAAAAAAGATGGCGAAGTTATGCATGGCTCTCCTCCTTCATGACGGTCTCCCGGATCACCCAGATGATGATCGCCAGGACGAAGAAGCCCCCCGGTGGCATGATCATGATCGACCAGTTGGTCCACCAGGAGCCGAGGATCCTGATGCCCCAGATGGAGCCCGAGCCGAGCAGCTCGCGCACCACCGCGATCGAGAGGAGCACGTAGGTGTAGCCGAGCCCGGAGGCAAAGCCATCGACCAGCGATGGTAGGGGTTTGTTGTTCAAGGCGAACGCCTCGACGCGCCCCATGATGATGCAGTTGGTGATGATCAGGCCCACATAGGGGCCGAGCTGCTTCCACATCTCCGGGTAGAATGCCTTCAGGACGATGTCGACGATGATGACAAAGGCTGCGATGATCATCGTTTCCACCATCATGCGGATGCGTGAGGGGATGTGGTTGCGCAGCAGCGAGATCGTCCAGGAGGAGAGGGCGGTGGTGAAGGTGACCCCAAGGGTCATCACCATGGTATTCTGTACCTTGTTGGTCACCGCCAGGGTCGAGCAGATCCCCAGGATCTGGACGAAGACCGGGTTGTTCTTACCCAGCGGTTCTACGAAGGTCTTTCTCAGTTTGCTTTTGGCCATCTCACTCTCCTCTGATAAGGCGCTGTGCCTCACCAGGCACGCGGGCGGTCAGGTTCTTGAAGTACTCACTCGTGCGCGTGGCCCCGGTGATGGCATCGACCTCCTGGGGTGCCGACGACGTTCCCTCCTCGACCATGATGAAGGGGGCCCGCTTACCCTTGAATTGGTCGGTGAACCAACTCTCTTCGATCCGTGCCCCTAGGCCGGGGGTCTCGTTCTGGCTGACGATTGCCACACCGCTGAAGGTCTCCAGGTCCTCCTCAAGGCCCACCATGATGGTGATGGTACCCCAGAGCCCCGGTCCATCGAGCGGGATGATGTACCTCGTACCGAAGGTGCCGGTTGCCGTGTAGAAGCCGGCCTCCTCGCCTATCTGCATACGGTAGGCACGCTCGATCCCGTCGGTGGTATTGGTGAAATCGAGGTCGGCTGCCTGGAGGATCGCACGCCGGGCGAAGGAGAGCTCGTTCGCCTCTGCCCGGTCGAGGGTGAGCAAATGAAGGCCTGAAGTGAGCAGGATGCATAGAAGTGTGGTGACGAACATGAAGATGAGGGGATAGATCCGGTCTTTGTAGAAGCTGCGCTGTACGCTCATGGTGTGACCCCCTCTCTCTGTGCCCGCCGTTTTGCTCTCACCTGCTTGATGATCGTGTCGAGCAGCGGGGCGAACATGTTGGCGAGCAGGATGGCGAACGTGACCCCCTCCACCCAGGTGGAGAAGGTCCTGATGAGGACGACCAGCAGGCCGAAGAAGGCGCCGTAGATCCATCGCCCGAGGTCGGTGCTCTGGCTTGAGGAGACCGGGTCGGTGATCATAAAGAAGGCTGCGATGAGGAAGGAGCCGCTGAGGAGGGCGGCAAGGGGGTCGCCCGAGGCGACGAGGCCGCTTTCGGTTGCCACCTCGAGGCCACCGGCCCAGAAGATCGTCTGCAGCAGGGTGAAGGAGAGGAGCGAGGAGAGGACGATCTTCCAGTTTGCCGCTCTCTTGTAGATGATGTAGAGACCGCCGAGGATGATCAGGAGCGCGCTCGTCTCACCAAAGCAGCCGCTGGTGAAGCCGAAGAGGAGATCAAGTGTCGATGAGCCGCCGGTGACGAGCGGGGTTGCCGCCGAGACCGCATCGGCGCTGACCCACGTGCCCAGACCAGCAGGGAACGGGGTGGCCGAGATGGCGTTGGATACAAACCTGGCGGTCATCGGCACCCCGAAGCTGATGTAGATGAAGGCACGGGCGGTGATGGCGGGGTTGAAGATATTGCGTCCGAACCCACCGAAGATCATTTTGCCGAAGATGATGCCGAAGGCAATGCCCACCGCCGCGATCCACAGGGGGATGGTGGGGGGCAGCGAGAGGGTGAAGAGGGTGCACGATACAAAGAGTGATTCGGTGATCTTGAACCCATACCGACGGGCCATGAGCCACTCACACAGTAGTCCGGTGGCTCCCGTTACCACCAGCACCGCGACAAAGCGCCAGCCGAAGAAGTAGATGGAGGCAAGGCAGAGCGGCGCAAGTGCGTAGAGAACGGTACGCATCGCTTGTTGTTTTTGAATCTTCACGGTCATCCCCCTGTACCTGCCAAGTATACGACACAAATGGCCGTCCATGAAAAAATTTTTGGTGGCAGGCGAGAGCATCGCTCTAGGCTATAATTCCATATTTTGGGTGCGTGTTCACTTTGTGGCTGCCGCAAGTTTGGAGTACTTCTTCTTGTAGACGAAGCGCATCAGGTACGTATCGAGGAGGGGGAGCGGCTTGACGGAGGGTACGGCGAGGGCAAGCAGGGCCGCCTTGCAGTTCTTCTGCAGGAGGGTGGCTACTGCCTCTGCATCAGCGTGGGTACCTCCCATGCAGAGGGCACCGATGCCCCTGATCAGGAGGGCATCGCGCCCCTTGGCAGCAGAGAGGAGTGATGGGAGAGCGTCGCTGCTCTCCATCACGGTGAGCTTTGGACCGGCTATCTGGGCAAAGTCATCAAGGTAGGCGGAGAGGACCTGAACCTTCTCCATACAGGTGATGACCTCATCACTGGAGAGAAGGAGGATGTGTGAGTAGGGGCTCCTGGGGTCGAGGAGTGCATCAGAGAGGGCTTTGAGTTCACCTGTGCAGCTCTCCACGCCACCCGTCTCTGTCCGCTTGGCCAGGATGGCAGGCACGGGAGGCTCTTTGAAGGTGGCCAAGAGTGGTGCACGTGCGTGGATCACCTCAGTGCATACCGTTTCAAGCCCATCTGCGATGGCATAGGTCTCATCCAGCCCGGAGCCGAAGCAGAGCGCACCGTGGCGAGTCATGAGGAGGGCCGAGTGGGGCTGTGCAGAGAGCAGTCTTCCAACCCTTTCCTTGAGCGCCTTGGTCCCGGGCAGGGCATAGGCGGCGGTTGTGATGGTGTGCCCCAGAAGGTCCTGGTAGAGGGGAGGCACAGGGAGGGGCTCCCCGAGCTGGCTGGCCAGGGAGGCCATCTCCTGGTGGGTGTGGATGACGTAGTTGACATCACTTCGCTCTCGGTAGACAGCGGCATGGATTCCCTTCTCCGAAGATGGCTTGATGCTCCCCTCCCAGCCAAGATCGTCAAGACGGACGACCACCAACTGCTCCTCGGTGAGGCGTTCGTACTCCCTGCCACTGGGGGTAATCACGAAGTGGTCTTCTCCGACCCGACAGCTGATGTTCCCCCAGGTGCGGGCAACGAGGGCGGAGGCAACCAGCCTCCGTGCTCCCTCAATGACTGCTCTCTTGGCCTCTTCCAACTCCATCTGTTACCCCTCGATGCACTCTACGTGGGAGAAGACCCGGTCGAAGGCATTGATCACGCCATCGATCATCTCCTCGGTATAGGCGGCGCTGGTATACATCCGGCTGCCTGCCAGGGTCACTACGCCTTCTGCCATATAGGCCGCTCCCATGTACTCCATCTCCTTCTTCCGCTTCGCTGTCTCGTTGATGACCGATGGAATGGTCCAGGGCTTCTTCCAGTTGATAGAGAAGTGGACGGTTCCCACCGTCTCAAGGTGGCAGATAGAGCCTTGGTTGAAGGCGACGAATGGTAGCTTGTGTCGTTCAATGAGGGCCTGAAGACCCGCTGTGAGCCTATCACCCATGAGGCCAGCGATGTGACAGGCATTCGTTCTCTCAATCTCCTCAAGGGTGTAGTAGCCTGCCACGCAGCTGATGGGGGTGGCTGCCATCGTGCCACCGACGAGGGCTTTCTTGATCTTGTCCCCCGTCTGGATCCCGGCTGCCAGGTACTTCATGTACTCCCTCTTGCCGCCCAGTCCGCCGGCTCCCGGATATCCTCCGGCGATGACCTTGCCGAAGACCGTCAGGTCGGGGTCGATGTCAAAGTACCCCTGCGCCCCGCCCATGCCGAGTGTAGAGCGGCACATTAATCTACCAAGAACAGGCTTGAAACTTGCACATTGTATTAGCAGGAATGGAAGGGTCATGGTACATTAGTTGCACCATCCCTTAGAAAGGAAAATGGAGAGGGCAAACTGACCAAAGCTACCCCTCTCCAAGTTGCAATAATGCTCTTAGAGATTGCCATTGAACCGGTAGTTTTGCAAGTGGTGGAGGGCGTGGGTCCTCCAAAATCTCGAGATCTTGGGCAGTTTCGTTGCCCTGCCTGCAAGGTCGTGCTCCACGGCCATGGCTGGAGGCGCCGCTACTTCATCAACGATGCGTTGGAAAGCCTCCAGATCTGGATCCACCGCAAGCTATGTCCTTGCTGCCGGCGCACCTACACCCTGTTGCCCTCGTGGGTCCATGCGTTCAAGCTGTTCGCCCTGGAGACCATCGCCAGGATGCTCTCCCACCGAGCCGAGAGGGGGCGTTTCAAGACGACCTTGGGAATCTCGGGCTATCTGCAGCGTATTTGGTGGAGAGGATGGACCGACCGGGCCCGCAGCGGCGGGGAGATATCCAATCATGCGGCTGCGTTCACCCGCCTGGAGGAGGGCCTGAGGGGATGTCTTGCCTCCCCGCTTTGTGTGAGGATTGTGCAAGAGGTGCCCGCCTCGAGGATGGGCTCCTCCCTGCTTGGGCCATCCCACCAACGTTTGTATCTATATGTGCCGAGGGCAATCCCCTAGGCTGGTGCCATATCATTTTGAGGAGGCACCAACCATGGATGCACAACAAAAGGAACAGATTGGGCTGTTCCGCTTCGGACTCATCTTCCCGCTGCTCGACGAACGCCTGCAGCACGGGGACATCACGCGCCTGCTGAAGGAGATCAGCGCAAGGGAATACGACATCCCCTACTCGAAGCGCAGGACGGTGAGCGTGCCCACGCTCTACAATTGGCTCAATGCCTATCGCAAGCGACGCAGCATAGAGGATCTGTATCCCAAGGACCGGACCGACAAGGGCCAGAGACGCAAGCTCAGCAGCGAGACCGAGCAGGCCCTGCTGCGCTACGGGATGGACCATCCCGACGTCAAGATCACCACGCTGGTGAGGATGGCTGAGCGCGACGGCATCTTCCTGCCCTCCGAGCGGGTGGACATGTCGCTCATCTACCGGGTCTTCCGCTGCCATCGGCTGAAGGGCAAGGTGGTTGGGGACAAGGACATGCGCCGTCTGGAGATGGAGCACGTCAACCAGGTGTGGTACCTCGACGCCATGGTCGGCCCGAAAGTGTATGTCGGCACGGGCAGGCAGCGCCGCCTGGTGGTGTCCAAGCTTTTTGCCCTCATTGACGATCGTTCACGCCTAATTTGCAACGCCCGCTTCTATCCCGACGAGACGGCCGACAGCCTGCTGGACTGCCTCTGGGGGGCCTTCAACGCAAGGGGGCTGCCCCGTCAGTGCCACACAGATAATGGGGCCGCTATGCGCGATGAGCGCGTAAAACTCGGCTGCGCATCGCTTGAGGTGAACTTCACGCACTCAAGGCCATATTCCCCAACAGGGAAGGCGAAGGTGGAGCGTCTATTTCTCACGGTGAGGATGCAGTTCCTTCCCATCATCGGTGACCAGCCGCTAGAACTGTTCGAGCTCAACCGCCTGTGGCAGTCCTGGATGGAGGAGTACAACAACCGCTACCACTCGGGCATCGGCAAGAGCCCGCTCGAGTGCTACCTCACCGAGGTGCAGGCCGTCAGGCCGGCGCCCCCAGATCTGCCCAAGCTCTTCCGCAAGCGTGAGGTGAGGACCGTCAGCAAGGCCCGGACGGTGAGCCTTGGCTCGGTGCTCTACGAGGTGCCGCTGGGCTACTCGGGGCGCAAGATCGAGCTGCGCTTCAACGATGCCTCCGACGTCGAGGCCTTCCATGACGGCGAGAGGCTCGGCCTGCTGCGCCCGGTCGACCTGCACGCCAATTCCCGGGCCCACCGGATGGAGGGCGTACGATGAACACCGACATCCGCACCTTCTACGGCTTCAGGCAGATGCCGTTCTCCCCCGAGCTGAAACCCGAGCAGATGTACCTGCTCTCCTCGATGGTGGAGATCAGCGAAAAGATACAGTTCGCCATCCAGAACGGCATGTACTTCGTCGTCATCGGCGACGTGGGGGCGGGCAAGTCCACCAGCCTGCGCTACGCGCTCCACCAGCTTCCGGCGAAGAGCTACCAGGTCGTCGACCTGGTCGGCGGGCAATGGAGCTTCATCGAGATGCTGCGCCAGTTCATGTCGGCCCTGGGCATCATGACGCGGAGCAACCAGCCCTCGATGATGCTGTCCCAGATCCACGAGGCGCTGGACCTCGTCTACGCCGAGGGCAAGCGCCCGGTACTTTTTGTCGATGAATGCCATCTCTTCGCCCCCGACCTGTATGCGCAATTGCACCTCATAAGCCAGCGCAACCTCGCCAAGGCAAACGTCATCCCCATCGTCATGTGCGGCCAGGAGGGGTTGTTCGAGAAGCTCCGCAACCCCCATGCCCGACCCTTGATGAGCAGGGTGCTCGACGGCTACAACCTGCACAGCCTCACCCAGGACGAGTGCTTCGGTTACATCGACCACCACCTGAAGGTCATCGGAGGCAGGGCGACACCGGTCTTCGACATGCCGGCGCTGATCGCCGTCAGCCAGGTGTCGGCTGGCATCCCGCGCAACATCAACTCGGTGTGCCTGCTCGCCCTGCAGCACGGCATGGAGAAGGGGGTGCAGGAGATCTCGGCAGACGTCATCCGCAAGGTGACCCGCAACTGGTGGGAGGAATGATTATGGCTGACATCACCAAGAAGACGGATGGGGAGGCCCTTGCCAGACGATATTTGCTGTTGGTCATCGAGCTCTACAGCTGCTTCATCAACGACGAGACGGTCCATGGCGGCATCTGCGAGATCGCCAGGCGCCAGGTGGCGGCCGAGACGGGGCCGTCCTATGATCTGGAGTCGTTGAAGTGGCAGAGCGTCGAGGCCGGCAAGAGGGCTCCGGAGATCCCATTTTGAATGGATCCAGGGCACACTATAGAGGGGCCTCGCCAGAGGCTCCTCTTCTTGCTCTTTCTGGCCTTACAGGACGACAACAACCACCCTTGTTCCAATGGCCTTTCAACTCGACCAGCATTCAACTTTTCACTATCACTCAATGTGCAATCTTCACTATAGAATAATCTGCTGGTCAACACTGAGCAACGACATGTGGCAGGCCGACGCCCTGCATGCGGTGCGCGTCTCCCATGAGGGCGCGCTGCGCAAGAGCTACCTGCTGACAATCCTTGATGATAAAAGTAGGCTAATCGTCGGGAGCGGCTTCTACCTCAGCGAGAGCGCCGATTCCTTCATCGACTGCCTGTCCCGGGCGCTCAAAAGCCGGGGGGTGCCGAGGATCCTGTATGTCGATAATGGGGCGCTCTTCCGCAATCATCGCCTTGCCATCGGATGCGCCTCGCTACAGATATCTCTTCGCTATGCAACAACTTACAGGCCAGTCGGGAGCGGCAAGGTCGAGCGTTTCAACAGAACGGTGAGGATGCAGTTCCTGCCCGACATCCCCGAGGGGATAACCCTGGAGGAACTGAACGAGCGATGGCACAAGTATCTGGATGAGGACTACCACCAGAGGAGGCACAGCAGCACCGGCCAGACGCCCCTGCAACGCTATCTCGACGACGCCCACCTGTTGAGGGGAGCCCCCCAGCGGCTGCCCGACTACTTCCGTCACCGAGAGGAGCGCACGGTGAGCAACGACCGCACCATCCGCCTGGCCAACCGGGCCTACCAGGTTCCCCTCGGCCTCGCCGGCCGGCGCGTCGAGCTTCGCTTCGAGACGCTGGACCGGGTCGAGTTGTTCGTCGACGGGGCGTCGAAGGGATTCATCGAGGAGGTCCCCCTGCACGCAAACAGCCGAATTGGAAGGGTGCGTGACGAGAAGGAGAAGGCGCCCTCGCCCAAGAGCGGCAGCCTCTTTGCAGGAGGCGGGCTATGATGAAGGACATCCGCCATTTCTTCTCGCTGAAGGCCGACCCCTTCCCCCAGGACATAGCCACCGGCGACCTCTACCTGCTGCCCAGCCTCGTGCCGATGCAGCAGCGCATCCAGTTCGCCATCTCGATGCGCAGCTTCTCGCTGGTCACCGGGGACGTGTGTGTTTGGTCAAGCTAAAATGGACAAAAGGGGGTGAAGACATTTTCCTGGACTCAACAAGGAGAAGGGAATGTATTCATACGAACAGAAGAAGAGAGCCGTTGAACTGTACATAAAGTTTGACAAGAGTGGTAGTGCGGTCCTCAGAGAGCTTGGATATCCAGATATCAAGACGCTCAAGGCGTGGTATCTGGAGTATCTTGAGAGAGGAGACCTGCACGTAAAGCACCGGCTGGTATATACAGCAGAGCAGAGGGCAGTTGCCGTTCAGTATTATAAGGAGCATGGCAGAAGCCTGGCTCGTACGGCCAGAGCCCTCGGGTATCCTTGCAGGCAGCTTCTGGGGGTATGGGTGCATGAGGATCTTCCTGCAGATTACCACCCTTTGAGAAGAGGCAAGGCTGTTGTAGAATACACGGACAAGCAAAAAATGGATGCCGTGGTGTCCGTTGCATCCGGGGAAAAGACCGCCAAGCAGCTTCAAGCAGAGATTGGGGTAACCCGCAGCACGGTCCACCAGTGGAAACGGCAATTGCTTGGGGAGGGAGACAACCCCGGGATGAGGAAGAAATCACCAGGAGAAGAACCGGCAACGGCTCCATCGGACCAAGAGATCGGCCTGAGAGCCGAATGCACCGAACTGAGAGAGGAGCGGGACAGGCTGCAGAAGCAGGTGCAGAGGCTCCAGATGGAAATGGACATCCTTGAAAAGGCGGCCGAAATCCTAAAAAAAGATAAGGGCATCGGTATCGATACACTCTCAAACCGAGAGAAAGCCATGATTATCGATGCCCTTACAGGCAGGTATCCCCTGAAGCAACTGCTGTCTTCGCTGCACATGGCAAAGAGCAGTTACTTCTACCAACACCATGCCATGGGGATAGATAAGTATGAACTTGCCAGGAATGACCTGAGAAAAGCGTTCTCCGAGAACCGGCAGTGTTATGGGTATCGCCGGCTGCATGCAGTCCTGGTATCCAATGGGAGCACCATTTCAGAGAAGGTGGTTCTTCGTCTCATGCACGAGGAGAACCTTGTCGTCCCGTCCGTGAAGAGAAGGAAATACAGCTCGTACAAGGGGGAGCTCAGCCCTGAGGTTGAAAATATCATCAATCGTGATTTTCATGCCGAGATCCCCAATGAGAAATGGTTGAGCGACATCACCGAGTTCAGCATTCCCGCCGGGAAAGTATACCTCTCTCCGATGGTTGACTGTTTTGACGGCTACGTCATCTCCTGGACCCGTGGGCCGAGCCCCAATGCCGAGATGGTGAACTCGATGCTGGATGCGGCTGTAGGAACACTGGAGGCTGGGGAGCGCCCATTGGTGCACACCGACCGGGGATGTCATTATCGTTGGCCCGGCTGGATCGAAAGAATGGATAACGCCGGCTTGGTGCGGTCGATGTCCAAGAAAGGATGCTCGCCAGACAATTCGGCATGTGAGGGTTTTTTCGGCCGACTGAAGAATGAGATGTTTTATACACGTTCTTGGTTTGGGGTATCGATCGAGGAGTTTTGCGCACTGCTTGACGATTACATCTATTGGTATAATGAAAAACGGATCAAGATGTCTTTGGGGGGAAGGAGCCCTCTTGAGTATCGCAGGAGTCTTGGTCTAGCATCATAGAAAGTCCAACTTTTTGTCCGCACCCCCTTTTAGGGATTTCTAGGCTACCACACAGAGCCGAGAGCGGGACCCGGCGTATCGTCCTCTCCCCCTCCCAGCTCGCCCGCTCTGAGGGGATCGAGCGTGGCATGAGCCTGGCCAGCGCCCAACGCCAACTTCCATCGCTCACCGTCCTCAGCCTCGACCCCCGACTCATCGCACGCACTGATGAGGCCCTCTCGCAGATCATAGATACCTACTCACCGACCATCCAGGGGGAGCGGGGCGGTCACCTCTACCTCGATATGCGTGGCACGAGCCGTCTCTTCGGCCCGGTGGTCGACAGCGCCCTGCGCCTCAGGCGCCAGATCAGGGAGAGCGTCGGCCTCGAAGCCGCCGTGGCGGTGGGCTCCAACAAGCTGGTGGCAAAGATCGGGACACGGGCGGTACGCCCCTACGGCCTTGCCGAGATCCGGGATGGTGAGGAGGCGGCCTTCCTCTCCTGCCAGAGCGTCGACCTGCTCAACGGTGTGGGAGCGGTCACCAAGAACCTGCTCGCCGCCGTTGGCATCACCGAGATCGGAGAGCTTGCCCGCCTCAGTGATGAGGAGGTCCTCGCCTTCCTCGGAACACGGGGCCTGGCCCTGCGCGACAGCGCCCGGGGCCTCGACAGCCGCCCATTTGAGCAGCGCGTATCGAGGAGGCGAGTGATCAGGCGCAGCGTCGACTTCAATGAGCCGATACTGGCCCTCACCGCGATCAAGGCGGCGGTGGTCAGCGCCGCAAGCGATGCAGCCCTTGAGCTGCGCAGCGAGGGGCTCGCCTGTGCCACCATAACCATCACGCTCTGCTATAGCGACACAAAGGAGAGCACAGCCACCTGCTCGGCGCTGCCACAACAGTGGAGCAGCGACACCGAGATCGAAGAGGCTGCCTGGCGGGCAGCTGAGCGTGCCCTCACACGCCGGGTGCGCCTGGTGGGCTTTCATCTCACCTTCTCAGCCCTCACCCCCTCCCTCTATGACGGTGACCTCTTCGCCTCCCCTGCCGAGGGAAAACTCACCGCCGTCCAAGGTGCCGTCGATGCGATCAGGCAGCGCTATGGATCCTCCTCCCTGCTTCACGCCTCGGCCCTCGCCTATGGCTACTAGGCTCGCTATCCTCTCCTCCTACTCCCTCTACTACTCCACCATCCGGGCAGAGGAGCTCTTCGCCCGCCTGAAAGCGTGGGGTATCGACCGCCTCGCCGTCACCGATCGGGACAACCTCTACGCCTACCCCCTCCTGCGCTCACTGGCGCGTGAGAGCGGTATCACCCTCATCGCCGCAGCAGCCCTCAGTGAGGGCGATGAGCTCATCTACGCCTTTGTAGAGTGTGAGGCGGGCTGGCAGGAGCTCTCTGCCCTGCTGACCCACAGAAACCTCGACCCGACATACTCCTACCGCTCCTACCTGCAAACGGAGCAGACCCACCTCACCCTTGCCACCTCATCCCCCCATCTCCTTTCTGCCTTGAAAGGGACGACACCAAACCTCTTTGGAGCCATAACCCCCACCGACCTGCGCGCTGTCGCAGCGGCCCGGATGCTAGGCATCGGCCTCTTGGCCTGCGACAACGCCTACCTCCTCAGCGAAAATGATCGCCCTATCCATCACCTACTCAGGGCCATAGGGACCAACGCAACCCTCCAAACAGAGACAACAGCCACACGTGAGGGTCTCCTGCTCGATCCCCGCTCGTGGCAGGAGGCCTTCTCCTCCTGGCCCGAGTCCATAGAGAACAGTGAGACCATCGCCGCCTATGACCCCTTCACCCACCCCCTCATCTTCCCCGACTACCCGGGAGACGACGCCCCTGCCGAGCTGCGGCGGCGCGTCTATATCGGCGCCGAGCAGCGCTACGGCGAGCTCAACGATGCCATCCTCTCACGTATCGACTATGAGCTTGCCATCATCGAGGCGAAGGGCTTTGCCCCCTACTTTCTCGTCATGCACGATATCGTGCAGATGAGCAGTCGCACCTGCGGGCGCGGCTCGGGGGCCGCCTCGATCGTCTCCTACGCCCTCTCCATCACGGCAGTGGATCCGCTTGCCCACCACCTCTACTTCGAGCGCTTCCTCTCCCCCTCCCGAGTCGACATGCCGGACATCGATGTCGACTTTGCCTGGGATGAGCGGGACGGTGTCTTTGACGCGGTCTACAGCGCCTTCGGCCGCGACCACTGTGCCCGGGTGGCAAACCACCTCTTCTTCCGCCCCGACTCGGCGCTTCGAGAGACCGCAAAGGCGTATGGCCTCTCTGACAGTCAAATCAGTGCGGCTACCCGCTCCCTCACCCGGCCCGTCGATGATCCGCTCTGGCACACCATCGCCGGGATGGCCAAGCGGATCATCGGCCTGCCGCGCGGCCTCTCGATGCACTGCGGAGGCCTCGTCATCACCCCACGCCCTACGGTGCACTACGCCCCCACCACCTGCTCAAGTGACGGGCAGAGGCTCCTCGTCTGGGATAAGGAGGGGTGTGAGGAGGCGGGCTTCGTGAAGATCGACCTCCTCGGAAACCGCTCCCTTGCCGTCATCCGCGATACGCTCTCCAACCTTGAAGATGATGGGATTACCATCGACGAGCGCACCTGGAGGCCGAGCGAAGATCCAAAGACCATCGCCGCACTCGCCCGGGGTGACTCGATGGGGGTCTTCTACATCGAGAGCCCGGCGATGCGCCAGCTACAGAAGAAGACGGGACGGGGAGACTTCGACCACATCGTCATCCACTCCTCGATCATCCGCCCGGCGGCCAACGCCTTCATCAACACCTATATCGAGCGTCTCAATGGCAAACCATATGACCCCCTCCATCCCCGCCTCGCCGCGATCCTCGATGAGACCTATGGCATCCTCTGCTACCAGGAGGATGTCTCCAAGGTTGCGGTCGCCCTTGCCGGCTTCAGCGAGGCGGATGCCGATAAGCTACGCAAGGTCATCGCCAAGAAGGCGGGGGGTGAGAAGCTGCGTTCCTACCGGGAGCAGTTTTATGAGGGGTGCCGATCACACAGGGTCGACGAACCGGTCATCGAGGCGGTCTGGGCGATGATGCTGAGCTTTGACGGCTACTCCTTCTGCAAGCCCCATAGCGCCTCCTATGCGATGGTCTCATTCCAAAGCGCATACCTGCGCACCCACCACCCCTCCCACTTCATGGCCGCCGTCCTCACCAACGGCGGCGGCTACTATGAAGCGGGTGCCTATATCAGTGAGGCGAGGCGCATGGGCATCACCACTGCCGGCCCCGATGTCAACAGCAGCCAGATCGCCTACCGCGCCTCTGCCAATACCCTCACTATCGGCCTCATGGCCATCGCCAACCTCTCGCGATCGGCCATGGAGGCCATCATAGAAGAGAGAGGGCGAGGCGGCCCCTTCGTCGACCTGACAGACCTTGCCCGCCGCCTCCCCATCTCCCGTGAGGACCTTGCCGCCCTTACCCAGAGCGGCAGTACCGACTCCCTTGCCCCCGCCCTGAGGCGCAGCGAGCAGCTGCGCACCCTCCTGACCACCTGCCACAACGAACACGTCAGCGAGCAGGTCGATCTCTTTGGCCCGAGCCCCGCACCAAAGCAAACACTCCCCCAGAGGCGAGCCAGGCGAACCATAGCCGAGCTCGAGGCCGAGTACACGGCCCTCGGCTTCCTGCGTGACCACCACCCGCTCATCCTCTCAAGCGAAGCGCTCTCCTGTACTCATCGCATCCGGGCATCAGACCTTGCTCGCCATGTAAATAGACCCATCACCCTCATCGGGTGCCAGATCACGCGCAAGCAGGTGAGGACCAAAGGGGGTGATTTGATGAGCTTCATCTCCTTTGAGGACGAGACCGCCCTCTACGAGACGGTCCTCTTCCCCGACCTCTATGAGCGCTACTTCCCCCTCCTCTACCGCTCTGCCCCGCTTCTCGTCAGCGGGGTGGTCAAGAACGACCACGGTGCCCTGATCGTGGAAGTGAGCCACCTTGCGCCCCTCAAGGCTTGCCTACCGCCAAAGGAGGTGCAACACTCCTCCTATGAACGAATACCCACCTGTTATCAGTGAAGCGGCAACCGAGATCGCACACGCCTACGCCTCCTTTGGCAATCTCGCCTCCCTCTACCTCGGCCAACGCTCCTCTACCCTCCACCTCCGCCTCTTCTCCCCGCTCTATGATGAGGCACTCGCCCTCTACCTCGCCTGCCATGGCAGTGAGGGTGATGATGAGACGGTGGCCCTCTATAGAGAGAGCCACGACCGTGCGTCCCTCTTTGCAGAGCGCTGCCAGGCAGTCATAGAGAACGATCCCCTGTGGGTCACGATGCAGGGCAAGCGGCGCACCACGCTCAGGCAGTCCGATAGTGACCCCGGCTTCGTGGCCATCATGCACGCATATGAGACTCTGACTAGAAGCTGATCCTCGAGGCAACAGAGAAGCCCAATCCAAGCTCCTTCTCGGCTGAGATAACCGGCACCACCCCCATCGAGAGGGCAAAGCGGTCACTGCCATCCTTCTCGATACCCAATCCATTACGCAGCGCCTTGTTGTGCCGCACGCCGTAGCTGATCGGCAAGATCGCCTGGATGACGCGGCCTACCCCCAAGCCGATCAAGCTCCCGATGACCATGCCACCGGCGATCTGCATCAGCTCGTCATCAGGGTTATTGAAGGGATTATCATTTGAACCACCAATACCATACCATGGGGCGACGAGCAAAAGGTCGACCACCACCAAGCCAAGGCCGACTCCCAGCACCCCTATGCTTACCGAATCCAGGACGGTACCGACGAGGACACCACCACGGTCCCCCTGGCTCTTCGAGCCGGAACCAAAGCCGAGCAGCAGGTTCTTGAAGACCGGCCAGGTTATATTGGTCTTTGCCTCCTCGTAGATAGAGAGGCGATCATCGAAGGCAAGGGCAGAGAAATCAAACTGGGCCAGACTCTTCTTCATCGCCTTGATGGACGAGCCTCCCAGGCTGATCGTCTCCCCCTCCACAACGACATCAGAGGATCGCTTGGTGGTGGCGACATCGAGGCCCAGGCCTATGAGGTTCAATAACAGGGGGGCAGAAGCTACAGGCATCAGGACTACACACAGGACCACAATTGCTACTACTCGTTTCATATGAGATCTCCTCGTGCAGAGAGTATAACACAAGGAAGAACCCATACACGAGGAGATTGCAAAAGATTTACAGGTGGACAATCGCCCCGACAACGAGGCTGCCTTTGAAGGGATCGAGGCCAGCAGAAAGAGTTAATCCGTCACCACCGTCACGGGTGACACCGAGGCCTGTGCGCAGCGCCTTGTTGTAGCGCATCCCATAGCCGATGGGGATGATACCGACGCTGATGACCCCATATGAGGTGTAATCACCGATCATGCCGAAGCGCTTACCTTCAAGGTCCCCCTGGCTCTTTGACCCCTTGCCCATGCCTGGAGTGCATTTCTTGCTTGAGGAAGTATAATCGGCACCTTTGCCTTCTCATAGAGGGCAAGGCGGTCATCAAACTCGAGGTCGGTGAAGTCATACGCTGCCATCGTACGCCTCAGGCCCTTTACAGAGATCTTCACCCCGTCGATATCCATCTTCGCCACCCGCTTGATGGTGGCCAGGTCATACCCGATCTTCAAAAGGTCGACGACCGGGACGGCAGCACACACTCGGGTGGCAATCATGCAGAGGAGAATGATCAACGCTGTCTATCTGCCCATGGCCACCTCCGATTATCTTGATGATACCACAGCATGGAGGTGAGTCCAGCCTCTTACCACCTGAACTCTTTCACCCACCCAGGGCAGTTGGCCTCAATGAACGCCTTCAACTCCATGCGTGCGTTCGTATCATCAGGATAGAGCTTCTTCCATGTATTCACTGTTTCCTCGGCCATGTAAGAACAATCATCAGGGATGGCATCGATGTAATCATAGCGACACTCCTGATTGAAGCGATAGAGACCGAGGACGATCCCCTCTGTCGTTATGAGGGCGAGGTCGTTTCGTTTCTCTTTTGCTGCGTCTGTAATCTTTCTCAAGAGTGGGCGAAATTGATCGCTGAGGAGCTCACTGACCGCCTCACCATAATCCCGATACCCCCACGGCCCTCGCCCCGAATTGGCACAGGCCACATCATCATCGACCTCATCAAAAGACAAGATGAGATCATCTGCTACATCCTCAGCGGTGAGGAGGGATAGTCGCTTCTGTACCTCCTCATCGATGGCCTTCTTGAACACGCCACCGCGAGCGTAGAGTCCAAACAGAATCGAAGCACGCTCTTCGATCTCCAGCAACTCCAGCTCTCCAAACCCCGTTGACTTTGCCATATGGCCATCCCATCCCTATCTTTATCTATAGACACGACGTATCATACAGGTATGGAAGAGAAAATAAAAGCATTCTTCACCTCCTTGGACCGAAGCCTGTTCATCGACAACCAGTACAAGGCCCTCTCAAAGCTCGACCGTCCCCTTCCCATCGGTCATGGGCAGACCATAAGCCAACCGAGCCTGGTCGCCTACATGACCGAAGCACTCAAGCTTGAAGAGGAACACCGGGTCCTTGAGATCGGGACGGGCAGCGGCTACCAGAGCGCCTATTTGGCCACCTTCGCCAAAGAGCTCTACACTGTCGAAGTTGTGGAAGAGCTTGCTATCAAGGCCCAAAAGAGACTGACACACTTAGGATATACCAATATCCCCTATAGAATCGGTGATGGATCGGAGGGCTGGGCAGAACACGCCCCCTACGATCGCATCATGGTCACCGCTGCTCCCAAGGAGCTGCCCATCACCCTTATCGATCAACTCACGGTAGGCGGTATCATGATCTTGCCAGTCGGTCATAGTGGCTGGCAGGAACTGAAGCGGATTACAAAGACTGACGATCAACGCTACTCAGAAGAAAAACTCCTGGATGTAGCCTTCGTGGAAATGATCGGCAAATACAGCCCATAACAACTACTTTTCCAACCCCTCTTTACAACCACCCCTATTTTCCGTATCATACCCATTGTTCAAAGGGCGCGTAACTCAGCGGGAGAGTGCTACCTTCACACGGTAGAAGTCGTTGGTTCAAACCCAATCGCGCCCATAAGGCAACTGATTCTGATAGAAAGAATTGGTTGCCTTCTGCTTTTCTTGGCTTTCTGAAAGTGTGCGCCGGGGTATGCAAAAGGGTATGCAGAGGCTATATGAGCAGTGAGTTACATGGAGTAGAAAAGAGTATGGACTACTACCTCACCAAGCGGAAGAAGGCCTCTCGTTCGCAACTTCTCTCGATGCTCTCATTGGTGAAGTCAGGACCCAGGGGCATCTTCAGCTGCCCGTTCTCCCTGAACCTCTAGAGCAACTCATTGACTGCCGACTTGCTGTACCCGCAGCTTGAGGCAATCTCCCGTCCACTGAGATTGCTGCCATAACGCAACCCCAGAATCCTTTTGTAATCGAGCATGACTCGACCTCCACAAAGAAATGTCACCCCTTTCGAGGTGCACAGATTAGTATAGAGGAACCGATAATTTTGTGGCCGTTTAATTGCGCACCCGTGGACAGCTTTTAGCGCCATTTGCAGCATTTGACTGTAATTTGCCAAATCAAAAACCTGTAAGTTCATCAATCATTTTAATATACCCTGTCTGTTTCATGCTATTGAGAATCTTCTTACTATTTGGGAATACGGATTTTTCATAAATGACTTTATAATGATCTATCCACCTCTCTTGATTTTCAACAATGGAATTATAGGAGAGAAGCGCAATATCTGAATGCAAATTCATGAAGAAGGAATGAATCTCTGAAACAACTTGGGGTTTGAAACTTGTTACCAAACATTCCTCATATTTTTCATACCTTACATAATTATCATGTTCGTGTTTTTGATAATTTATAAAATCTTTTTGGTCGAGATCTCCGGTTAAGTGCTGATAAAAAATATTAAGAAATTCCGTTTGTTTAAATATCAGTAGCGCTACTATGCCAACGGCATTTCTATTGTGTCGAAAAATATCTCTGTTTTGTAAAAGGAAAGCCACAACTACAGCTAAAACGGCACAGAGCCCGGTGCTTAAAGTAGCCCAAAATATAGGCCAATCAGTCTCCTGAATGATTTCTATCGATGTGCCGATCATTGTCATTTACCTCATCACTAACAAGTTTGCAAAGAAAGCCAATCCCAGGCAGCAGCTAGATCCATATACGCACTCTCATAGGTCTTTTCCAGTAAGGTTCTCGATAATGCCCAATCCCACTTCTCTTTCTCAAGGTTCTCAGCTTCTTCAAGCAAAATATTAAGTTTGGGTTTTCGCATTCTCTTCAACCTCTGGATACAAGCTATTACTGATTCCTTGGTTGTATTTGAGAATATGATACACAATCCTTCAAGGTATACATTAAAGCCGCTCCATCGAAAGATTGCTCCTAATGCTTCATTCACATCATCTCCCAACCACGAGAACAAAAAAACAGCTGCTCCTGATTGTACGATATCTTCGGTGTCCAGCTTGTTAGCAATGTAGGCACTTCTTCCTTCTTCGATTAGACGCATCGCTGTAGCATCAGCATATGGCACTCTCTCCGAACTCTCGTATATTCTTCTCATTTCCCTTCGGATCTCAGAATGCAACCTACCACCTGGGCTAAAGAAAGCAGGAGGTTCTCCCACCGCCTGTGGACTGACGTAAATCACCCTGGACTTCATATCAATATCTTTGACTATCCAGGCTTTTCCAGCGAAAATGATGTAATCATTAACAGAGACCATCGAGTTCACCGGAAGCGTCCCCAGTGTTTTGGTATCGGCGACAATCCTGAATTCCTTCTCAGATTCGAAGGCTGCATAAAACGAGTAGTGATTGACAAGTTTTTCTCCTCTTTTCCCATGGAACAACAGGCCTGTGTTGTCTTGTGTTATCAGCTCATTGGCATGCAGTGATTGCAACAGTTCAATAAAATCGTTTTTTGAGACACTATCAAATGGACCCGTACTGCACAACAGGTTGTACGCCCTGGATGCCGTTACCCCTCCGTGTTGATAAATAAGAGACAAAATCTGTTGAACCAAAGTTGATAAATTCAATGTTCGTGCCTTTGGTGGTTCATTCCAACTATTCAAGATCAAATTGATTATTGCACAGAACTGAACAGTTCTTTCCCTGAGTTCTGAAACCAATGTTGAAGTGTTATTTAACTCCGACTCAATTGTAAAAGCACGTAAAATACTTGATTTTCCTTTTTTTCGACCCGACCGCCCT
>CALFMX010000215.1 GCA_937902565.1 uncultured Spirochaetales bacterium | reverse complement strand
TACAGCGAGAGCTGTGCATCGGTTGCCATGATGATGTTCGGCTCCCGCATGGCCCGCCTGACGGGCGAGGCCCGCTACCATGACACGGTTGAGCGCGCCCTCTTCAATACGGTGCTGGCTGGCATCAGCAATGATGGGTTGCACTACTTCTACGTCAATCCCCTCGAGGTATGGCCGCCTGCATGCATGAGCCACACCACCATGGCCCACGTCAAGGCTGAGCGCCAACCATGGTTCTCGGTGGCCTGTTGCCCCACCAACATTGCGCGCACCCTCGCCAACCTGGGCTCCTACATCTATGACAGCAGTGAGCAGGCAGTAGTGATCAACCAACTCATCTCATCGAAGGTTGGCGTAGGTGGCGGAGGCCTCCTGGAGATCACGGTTGACGGGCCTGCCCGCAGCCGGGTGACCATCGCCTGCACCCATGATCTACCGGTCATGGTACGCCTGCCATCCTACGCCAACACACCCTCCTTCACAAAGGCGGGGCGGCCGGTGGACGCACCGGTACATGAGGGATACGCCCACCTGATCCTTCACGCCAACACACCGATCGAGATCGATATGCACGTTACACCACAGTGGATGGCAGCCCATCCCCAGGTGAGAGCGGACCACCACCGGGTGGCTCTCCAATATGGGCCGTTCGTCTACTGCCTCGAAGAGGTGGACAACGGGTCGAACCTCGGCTCGATCGTCGTCGACCACACCGTACAACCCCGTGTCACGGGCCACCTGGATACGCTGGCAGGGAAGCTGGAGGTCCTCGGATACCCAGCCCACAGGGTGATGCGGGATGATGATGAAGATGCACTGTACCGGAGGGCTTCGTTCTCGAGCGAGGCGGTATCGGTGCGGGCAGTCCCCTACTGTCTGTGGGGGAATAGGGGCGCAGGGGAGATGCTGGTCTTCCAGCATCTCAGGACTATCTAGAATACCAAGCCGGCGTTGCCGGCTAGAAAAAAGGAAGGTAACAAATGAAAAACAGAGTGTTCTTGACCGTACTGGTGTGCATGCTGCTAGCAGTCATGCTCCCGGCAGCCGGCACCAAAGAGGCTGCCGCAACCGGCAGAGTGAACATCACCTACTCGTTCTGGGGAACACCCGACGAGGGGGCAGCTGTACAGAAGGTGGCAGATCGGTTCAATGCATCGCAGGATCGCATCTCCGTCGAGATCATGGCTATCCCCCATGATACCTACGTGACCAAACTCAATACCTTGGCAACGGCAAAGAACCTGCCTGATTGCGGTATCATGAGCGAGGCGGGTGTCCTGCAGTTTGCAGAGAATGGTTTGCTGTACGACATCTCCGACATGTATGGCGTCGGGGACGCCAAGCCGTTGGATTCGCTCGCGTTCCGCTACCAGGGCAAGCCGGTGGCGTACTCGGCGGCGAACGAAGTGCTGCTGATGTTCTACAACAAGGATATGTTCGACAAGGCAGGGGTCGCCTACCCGCCCGCCGATGCGAAGAACGCATGGACCTGGGATGAGTTCGTCCACAACGCGAAGCTCCTTACCCTGGATGCAAACGGCAACAATGCCACCAGCCAGGCCTTCAACCCCAATGCAATCGTCCAGTATGGTGCCATGATCGAGAACCTGACCTGGCAGCTGGAAGTCTGGGCACTGAGCAATGGCGGCGGCTTCTATACCGCAGATGGCAGCAAGGTGATCATCAACGAGAGTGCAGCCACCGATGCCATCCAGAAGGTGGCCGACCTCCACCTCGTCCATCACGTCGCCCCGCTCTCCACCGGCTTGACCGATGACGGCATCCAGCGCTCCCTGATCGCAGGGACCTGTGCGATGTCCACCAATGGTGCATGGAACGTCGGGACGAGCCTGGCATCAGCAAGGGCTGAAGGCCTCAACTACGGTGTTGCAGTCCTGCCGTACATGAAGGAGAAGGTCACCATCTGTACCGGTGGTCCGAACGTCGTCTTCAGCCAGACCAAGAACCCCAAGGAAGCAATGGCGTGGATCAAATGGTACATGCAGGAAGAGAACAGCTGGGATCTCATCGAGACCGGTATCTGGATGCCGATCCTCGACAAGTGGTACACCGATGAGGCACTCACCCGAAAGTGGGTAGAGAACCCCAACTTCCCGCCGTATGATGACTACAAGAGCGCCGTCGTCGACTACGCACGCGAGCACTCACAATCGACCTCGTGGTACTATGTCAACAACACCAACGATTTCAACACGCTGTTGGGATCAGTGCTCGGAGAGGTCTGGACCGGCAAGAAGAGCGCCAAGAGTGCCATCGAGGCGAGCTATAGCCAGCTGGTTTCGGCGTTCAAGGGTGATCTGTAAGCAATCGACTGAATAAGAGAGGGGAAGAGAGTGAAACGGAACAGACGACAGAAGAGCGAGAGCAGGGCAGCATATATCTGCCTGGCTCCTTCGATCATCGGCTTGGTGTTCCTCACCTATCTTCCCCTTATCGCCGTCTGTGTCCTCGGATTCTTCAAGTGGGGGAAGGGTGCGCCCACCCCCATCTTCGTTGGCCTGGACAACTATCGCCGGCTCTTTACCACCGACCCATACTTTATCGATTCGTTGAAGGTAACGTTGACATTCAGCCTGTTGTCGGTGGTGATGAGCATGATCTACTCCCTCTTCGTCGCCATGTTGCTCAACCGCAAGGTCAAGGGAAGGCTCTTCTTCAGGGCTGTCTTCTACCTCCCCTACGTACTGCCTGCCATGGCGGTCTACATCGGGTGGTCCTGGCTCTATGAGTCCAACTTCGGCCTCTTCAACTACATCCTCGCATCTCTCGGGCTACCGAAGTTGCGCTTCATCGCCGACTCCTCCCTGGTGGTCCCCTCACTGGCCCTCATCGCCGTCTGGCTTGCCGGCAACCTGATCGTCATCTTCCTGGCGGGCCTGCAGAACGTGCCGAAGGTCTACCACGAAGCTGCAGAGATCGATGGGGCAAACGGCTGGAAGCGGTTCATCCACATCACGGTACCGAGCATGACGCCCATCATCTTCTACAACCTGCTCATGTCCCTGATCACCAACATGCAGATCGTCACCCCGGCCCTCGCCCTGACCAACGGGGGACCCGGCAATGCATCGACCTTCATCACCTACCTGATGTACCGCTACGCCTTCGTGAGCAACCAGCTCGGCTACGCCGGTGCCATCTCATTCGTCTTCTTCGTCATCATCGCGCTGGTGACCGCCGTGCTCTTCGCCACGAGCAAGAGCTGGATCTTCTATGAGGGGGACAAGGCATGAATACCCTCCATAGCAAAGAGAAGCTCAACCGCCTCTTCAACACCCTCACCTTCGTCACCCTCACCCTCCTCGGTGCCCTGGTCCTGTTGCCGATCTGGTGGATGTTCCGCTCCAGCCTGATGACCAACGCCGAGCTCTACGCCTACCCCCCAAAGTTCCTCCCGTCACGCTGGCTCTTCTCCAACTACCAGGCAACCTTGGAGTTCTTCCCCTTCTTCAAGTATCTGAAGAACACACTGACCATCATCGTCCCCTCGGTCGTTGGAGGGACGATTACAGCAACCATGGGCGGGTATGCATTCGCCCGTCTCCGCTTCAAGGGTCGTGATACGCTGTTCCTCCTCTGTGTCGGCTCGATGCTCCTGCCGACGATGGTCACCCTCCTGCCGCTCTACATCATGTGGACCCGTATTCTGGGTGTCTATGACTCTTACCTGCCCCTGGTGCTCCCACACTTCTGTGGAGGCGGGGCCTTCAACATCTTCCTCATCCGCCAATTCATCAAATCCATCCCGCGCGAGATGGATGAGGCCGCCACCATCGATGGGGCCTCACCGATGAGGATCCTCGTCTCCATCATCGTCCCGGTCATCCGATCGGCCATGATCGTGGTGGCGTTGCTGCTCTTCATCATGCTCTGGAACGATCTGTTGCAGCAGATCATCTACATCAACAGCCTCGACAAGTTCACCATCGCCCTCGGCCTCTCCCAATTCAAGGGGAGCCTGGGTACCGACTGGTCAATGATCATGTGTGCAACCTGCATGTCCTTCGTCCCCGGCATCATCTTCTACCTCTTTGGGCAACGCTACTTCATCGAAGGCATCGTCATGACCGGGATGAAGAACTAGCGTCCTACCCTCTTCTGGCCACTTGATCGATTGTCATCACCATACCGTGGCGATGGTTCAAGGGGGCAGAGGTGTCTTGTTAAGGAACAACAGGATGTTTCTTTTGTATGCAATTTATAATTTCAAATTAAATACTAATCCTTATTTTTGTCAATCTTTGCAAACATTTATTGCAATACTGACGTATTCTCACTATAGTAGAGATAAGGAGGATCCACAATGAAAGTTTTATCCACGGCCAAGCTGGCCAAAACAGTGACAGAACTACGAAAACAGAAGGACTTGACCCAAGAACAACTTGGCGAGCAGACCTCTCTCAATCGTGTCATGGTGGGACGGATTGAACGAGAGAATTTCATCCCCTCCATCATCCAACTCCAAGCACTGTCGGCAGTCCTTGGTTTTGATCTGACCGATATGTTCGTTGAGCAGGAGGATGAGACCTCTTTTATTGCACTGCGAGGTATGCAACTCAGTGAGGAAGAGCGAGAAGGCGTCGACCAGCTCCTAACCATGATGTTGACCCTTAGGCAACAGATGATGTTGAGCAAGGCATATGAGCATGGACACTCAGTATAAATTGAGCATCAAGGAGCTCGAGGAGATCAAGGACCTGGCCCGAGAAAGGCGGAGCGTCTTGGGTTTCGGCAACGACGCTCCCATCGCACACGACATGACCCTGATTCTTGAAAAGCTTCATATCACGCCCCTACAGCTTCCCATCAGAGGACGTGGTGAAAAGCCCACGTTCTCCGCCCTTTTGCTCTATAGCGAGCCACTCGCCTTTATCGGGATCAACACAGCCGACTACTACGACAGGCAAATCTTCGCCATTGCCCATGAGCTCTACCATTATTATACAAAGACCAGCTCACAACACTACAGGGAAGGACACAATGGCGATGATGTGATCGAAACAAAAGCCAATCGCTTCGCTGCAGAGTTCCTTTTACCGGAAGATGCATTGAGGCGGCAAGTTGCCAATGAGTTCGGCTCATATTCCCTGATAGATGTCCAGAGCCAAGCCTTACTTCGCTTCATCGCGAGGATTCATTGCACGTGGTATCTACCATACCAATCGGTGATCAGGCGCTTACGAGAGATCGAAGCGATTACACAGCATCAGTTCCAGAGGCTTCAGGCACGTGATGAACGGATGCCTGATGGGGAGTATGCCCGGCTTGGACAGGCCATCGATCCTGAAGTCTTTTCCAAACTGAATACAAAGACCGAGACGATTGGCACCTCGCCGCAGGCTGTGGAGACCATTGTACGCAACTTCGAGAACAAGATTATTGACGACCAGACATTTGCGGAAACCCTCCGATTATTCAACAAGAACCCAGCTGATTTCGGATATGAGATAACCGTTGAGCAAGAAGACATCGACGAGATCAACGACTTCATACGAGGATGGGACAGTGACCGTTGAAACCAAACA
>CALFMX010000214.1 GCA_937902565.1 uncultured Spirochaetales bacterium | reverse complement strand
GGGAAGGGGTATAACCGTGTGCGATGAGTGGCTGAACAGCTATCACGCTTTCTATGATTGGGCGATGTCCAGTGGGTACAAAAAGGGATTGTGGCTCGACAGGGGGGATAACAATAAAGGCTACTTTCCTAAAAATTGCAGATTTTCGCCCCCGCCGCCAGCACCCCGGCAGACGCCGCCACCGGCGTGCCCACGGGCAGCAACCTCACCCTCGCCTTCACCGAGCTCTTCTACCTCCAGCTCGCCACCCGCCGCGAGGCAGGGGCCAGGGACCGCCGCCCCCCCGTCCAGCCCGGGCCCACCAAGCTCGAACTCGCCCTCATCGAACGCCTCCCCTTCTCACTGACAGGCGACCAGCTCACCTCACTCAAGGAGATCCGCCTCGACCTGGCACGGGAGGAGCCGATGAACCGCCTGCTGCAGGGGGATGTGGGCAGCGGCAAGACGCTGGTGGCGTGGATCAGTGCCCTCCATGCCCTCGCCCGGGGCGGCCAGGTGGCCTTCATGGCCCCCACCGAGTTGCTCGCCCGCCAGCACGCCGAGAGCGCCGCCTCGCTGCTCGGCGACCTGGGCATCCGCCTCGCCTTCCTCACCGGCAGTGTGAAGAACAAGGAGCGCCGGCTCCTGCTTGAGGCGGTCAAAGGGGGGGAGGTCGACATCCTCATCGGCACCCACGCCCTCTTCTCAGCCGAAGTGGCCTTCAAGGACCTGCGCTACGTCATCATCGACGAGCAGCACCGTTTCGGGGTCGAACAGCGCCTCGCCCTGCTGGCCAAGGCGACGGTGCCCGACCTCCTGCTGATGACCGCCACCCCGATCCCCCGGACCCTCAGCCTCACCGTCTTCGGCAACCTCGACATCTCCACGCTCAAGACGATGCCCTCGGGGCGCAAGCCGGTTACCACCCTCCTCGTCAGCGAGGCGAGCCGCAAGCGGATGTACGAATCCGTCGGGGTGGAGTTCTCCCGGGGCCACCAGGCGTACTTCGTCTACCCTCGCATCGATGATAGCGGCGAGGATGATGTGCGCGACGTGACGAATATGTTCGAGTACCTGAAGAAGGAGTACCCCTCAGTCCCCTCCGCCCTCATCCACAGCCGCCTCGATGAGGAGGAGAAGATCGCCATCCTGCGCTCCTACCAGCGGGGGGAGCTCGCCTACCTCGTCTCAACCTCTGTCGTCGAGGTGGGTATCGACATCCCCAATGCCACGGTGATGGTCATCGAGCATGCCGAACGCTTCGGCCTCTCGGCCCTCCACCAGTTGCGCGGTCGGGTGGGACGCTCCTCCCTGCAATCCTACTGCTTCCTCGTCTTCTCCTCCCAGCTCACCGAGGAGGCGAAGAGCCGGCTGACCGTCTTGAAGAACTCCAACGACGGCTTCTACATCGCCGAACAGGACCTGCTCATCCGCGGTCCCGGCGAGCTCTCCGGCACCCGCCAGTCGGGGTACCTGCGCCTCACCTTCGCCTCACTGACCGAGGATCTCGACCTCATCCAGCTCGCCCGCGACGAGGTCGACCTGATCCTCACCTCCAAGGAGGGGCTGCTCGATGCCCAATGGGAGACGATCCGGAGCGTCCTGGCCAACGCCCCGCCCTTCGAGCAGACCCAAAGCGACGCCTAGGGCCCCTTGAACAAAATGAGGGAGAACCCTATCATCCATACATGCGTATAACAGGTGGCATCTATCGGGGCAGGAGGATTGTGTGTCCTCCCGGTATCATCCGCCCTGCGATGGACATGATGCGTGAATCGCTCTTCTCGATTCTCGGTCCCCTCGATGGAATGAGCTTCCTCGACCTCTTCAGCGGAAGTGGTTGTGTCGGTATCGAGGCGGCAAGCCGTGGCTCGGCGCCGGTCCACCTGGTTGAGAAGGACCGGGCGAAACGGCAGACGATCATCGCCAACATGGCAATGGTCGAGAGCGAGATCCGCCTCTTCATCGCCGATGTGCTCCACTTCATCCCCACCGCCAAGCGCACCTACGACATCGTCTACGCCGACCCCCCCTTCCCGATGGGAGGGAAGGTCGCCCTCGCCGAAGCCGTTGATCGCAAGGGCCTGCTCGCCGACGGGGGCCTCTTCATCATCCACTTCCCCAAGGAGGAGGTGGGAGAGTGGCCCGATGTCATCGGGTCGCTTACCATGACTGACCAGCGCTTCTATGGACGGAGCACACTACGCTTTTATGCCAAGGGCCAAGGAGATCAAGTCGATGTACAATGAGCTTGCCACCATCGATGAGCGGGGGGTATCCCACAGCCGCTATACGACCTACCTCTTCGAAACCGACCGCTATGAACGGGCCCGCCTCGCTTTCTACTTCTCTGTCATCCAAGAGGCCGCAGGCGTCCACGCCGCCCTTCGCGGCCTCTCCCTTACAGATCTGAGGAGTGAGGGGGTCACGTGGGTCATCACGCGCAACCGTGTCAAGGTGCATCGCTATGTTCGCTGGGGCGAGGTAGTCTACGTCAAAACCTGGGCGACACAACCGGTGCGCCTGCACATGCCGAGGATCATCGAGGGGTATGACAAGGAGGGGGTCCTCCTCTTCCGCTCC
>CALFMX010000213.1 GCA_937902565.1 uncultured Spirochaetales bacterium | reverse complement strand
CCCACCGACGAGGAGGTCGCCGAGAAGCTCGGCTGGACCGAGGCGAAGGTGAAGGCGGTGAAGAACGTCGCCCGTGAGCCGATCAGCCTCGAAACCCCGGTGGGTGAGGAGGAGGACAGCCTGCTCAGTGACTTCATCGAGGACAAGGAGGTCGAGAACCCTGCCACACAGACCGCCTATGCACTGCTGCAGGAGCAGCTCAAGGATGTGTTGGCAACCCTTCCGAGCCGCGAACAGGAAGTTTTGAAGATGCGTTTCGGTCTTGAGGATGGGTATTCATTGACACTCGAGGAAGTTGGGTTGTATTTTGAAGTGACGCGTGAGCGTATCCGACAGATTGAAGCCAAGGCGCTGAGACGACTACGTCATCCCAAGCGCAGTAGGAAACTCAAAGATTTCATTTAGGGATAGTGTAGGAGAAGATGATGGAAGAATCGCAGGTATTTGAAAAGCTCAACCAACTGCAAGCGGACTTGAGTGCACGCTTCGCCCTCGAGGACGAGATCGTCAAGTTGCCCAGGGACCTGAAGGTCAAGCAGGAGCTGCTCAACCGGATCAACTTGGAATATATTGAGGAGAATGAGCGCAGCGAGGCTGCAAAGGTCGAGCTGAAGACGCTTCGCATCCAGTATGAGGAAGCGGTCCATGCCCGTGACAACAGTGAAAAGCAGATGGAGCTGATCTCTACCCAGCGCGAGTTCGAGGCGCTTGAGAAGGAGATCAAGGACGCTGCGGCAAAGGAGCAGTCGCTGCTCAAGCAGCTGCATGTCAAGGACAAGCAGGTCAACGAGTTCAGTGAGCGCCTCACCGACAAGGAGGAGCTCATGGCCCTCCAGAAGGCCGAGGTCGATGATGAGACCAGCAAGATCGAGGCCCTGCTCAACGAGAAGCAGGCAGAACTCGATGCATTGACCGAGAAGTGTGAGAGCTACATCTCAGGCGACCTTACCATTGACCTCTACAACAAGTTCAGCAATATCGTGCGAAACAAGAAGGGCAAGGGGATCGTCCCGGTCCATGGCCTGGTCTGCCAGGGGTGCCATGTCGTGCTCCCGGTCCAGTTCGTCAACGATGTGCGGGCGGCCGACAAGATCGAGTTCTGCCCCTACTGCAGCCGGATCCTCTACTTCGAGGAGATCGAGGGCGCCGACGAGCAGTTCCGCAAGAGTCTCAGCGATGTTGAGATTGAAGAGGGTGGGCTTGCCGACTTCGTCGATTCCGGCGAGTTCGACGATTTGCTATAGGTTTTTTTCAAGGTAGGCTAGATGATCGCGGGCACGAGAGTGCACGAGGAAAGTCCGGGCTCCACAGGACATGACGCCGGGTAACTCCCGGGAGCGGTAACGCTACAGAGAGCGCCACAGAAAATATACCGCCTGCAAGGGTAAGGGTGAAATGGTGGGGTAAGAGCCCACCGCGCACCTGGTAACAGGTGTGGCAGGGCAAGCCTCGTCAGGAGCAAGACCAAGCAGCAGGCAGGGCTGTCCGTCCAATGCCTGCGGGTAGGTTGCTTGACCATCCTGGTAACAGGATGGCTAGATAGATGATCATCTTCGACAGAACCCGGCTTATTGCCTGCCTTGTTTTTTTTACTATGGAGAGAGTGGAGGATGAGAACCGAGTACTATGTGACCCTTCTCCTCCTCTCTTTTTTTCTGCTGCTAGCCGGTTGCAAAGGGAAGGAGGAGAGCTACACGACCCTTGGCGAGAGCGGGCAATGGGAGCAGGTCCTCAAGATTTCAGGCGATCGCTTCAGCAGTGAACACCGAGTAGAGGACCTCTACTGGATGGCCAGGGCCCACTGGGAGCAGGGACAGGTGCACCTTGGAAAGCAGGCGATCACCCTCTACTACGCCCTTGCCTATGAAGAGGAGATCACCGTCGAGGCACGACGCCTCGCCATCCTCCTCCTCGACGGTACGCGTGCCATCGAAGAGGGGCGCATCCTTGAGGAGCAGGGGCAGATGGACGGCCTCATCGCCGCCTCCTACTATGAGGCGCTCATGAGCCAAGGATTGGAGGGTGAGGCCAGCCGGATCTTCGTCCGATACCTCTCAGATACCCTCGACCCCCGCTCCTACGCACAGCTGCTCCTCCGCACCAATGCGGAGAGCGAGGTGATCGGGCAGGCCCTCTCCCCCCTTGATGACAGTGATGCGATCGCGCTGCTCTGGGAGGCGGCCCAGGTGGAAAGGGAGAGCGGCTACAGCGCCTCCCTCGCCGCTGTGGCGGCAGGGTATGAGCAACGCTCCCTCTCATCCTCCGATCGCCTCCTCCTCTACGCAGCCCTCTCACGCTTCTACGCAATGGCGGACCTGCGGGTCCTCTCCAATAAATACCGAAGCCTCTCCCAAGGCCTCTGACAAGGATTTGCGACCATGTTCGAAACAATACAGGATGCACTCCTGACGATTCAAAACCCCAGCCGATACACCGGCGGTGAGTTCACCTATGGCAAGAAGGAGCTCTCAACGGTTGAGCTGTACACCGCCATCTGCTTTCCCGACCTCTATGAGATCGGGATGAGCAACAACGCGGTGAGGATCCTCTACGACCTGCTCAATCGGATGAACGAGGTGCACTGCGACCGCGTCTTCAGTGTTGCCCCCGACTTCGAGGCGCTGCTGAGAGCGCGGTCTGTTCCCCTCTATACGCTGGAGCAGAAGCGCCCCCTCCATGAGCTGGATATGCTGGGAATCTCCATCGGGTATGAGCTCTGTGCAACCAACGTCCTGCAGGTCCTCGACCTCGGCATGATCCCCCTCCACAGAGAGGATCGCGGGGATGACCATCCGATCGTCATCGCCGGCGGGCCTGCCGTCACCAACCCTTTGCCCTTCGCCCCGTTCTTCGACTTCGTCTACATCGGGGAGGCCGAGGGGGGCCTGGAGGAGATTGCCCGCCTCCTCATCGAAGCAAAGCGCAACGGGGAGGGGAGGGGGGAGCGGATCAAGCGCCTCGAGGCGCTCGACTACCTCTGGTATCCGGGAAAGAAACGGGCGATGCGCTTCATTGACGAGACCTTCGCAAAGGATGGAGGGAGGGGCTTTTCCCACTTCGTGGTGCCCAACTTCAAGGTTGCACAGGACAACGGCGTCGTCGAGATCATGCGCGGCTGCCCAAACGGCTGCCGCTTCTGCCATGCCGGGCAGTACTACAAGCCCTACCGGCAGAAGGACCTTGAGGCGATCGGGAGGGAGGTGGCCCAGTACGTCGATGAGCTCGGGTACCGGGAGATCACCCTTTCCTCACTCTCGAGCGGGGACCATCCACAGATCAAGGCGATGATCGAGGCGCTAAACAGCGAGTACCGCGACCGCAACATCTCCTTCTCCCTGCCGAGCCTCAAGGTCACCTCCTTCTCCCTCGATATCCTCGAAGAGCTGAGCGAGGTGCGCAAGAGCGGACTGACCTTCGCCATCGAGACCCCGGTTGCCGGCTGGCAGAACACGATGAACAAGCCGGTCCCCCTCGAACAGGTCATCCAGATCGCCCAGGAGGCGAAGGCTCGTGGGTGGCGGCTTGCCAAGTTCTACTTCATGGTAGGCCTTCCGTTCGTCGACCGTGAGGTGGAGAACCAGGCGATCGTCGACTACCTTGGTGCCATCTGGGACGCCACCCACCTCAATATGAACATCAATATCGGTACCTTCATCCCCAAGCCCCACACCCCCTTCCAGTGGGCGGCCCAAATGAGGCCCGAGGAGTCGCTTGCCCAGCTCTCCTCGTTGAAGAAGGCGATCACCACCCGGATCAGGGGGGCGAAGGTCAGCTACCATGAGCCGGTGATCAGCTACCTCGAGGGCTTGGTGAGCCGGGGCGACGAGCGCTATGCCGCCGTCATCGAGCGTGCCTACCACAAGGGGTGCCGCCTCGATGCCTGGGACGAGTATATGGACTGGGAGAAGTGGAAGGAGGCAATTGATGAGGCCCCCTACGACCCGGCTCTCTCGATCCTCAACGAGTACGATCTGGACACCCCGCTGCCGTGGGACTCGGTGTCGATGCGGGTGGGCAAGGCCTACCTCAAGGAGGAGCTAGAGAAGGCGCGCGAGCAGATCCTCAGCCCCGCCTGTACCCCTGAGTGCAACCACCTCTGCGGTGTCTGTTCAAAGAAGCATACGGTCATAGAGGCAGCAGAGCCCACAGATCAGAAAAAGAGCGCTCCGGCAGTGCCGATTCCCCCGAAGACCACCCAGCTCATCATCACCTATGAGCGCAGTGGCGCCAGCCTTTATCTCAGCCATATCTCCACGATGAGGAACTTCGAGATGGCTTTCCAGAGAAGTGGGCTGGCCATCGGCTTTACCCAGGGGTACA
>CALFMX010000212.1 GCA_937902565.1 uncultured Spirochaetales bacterium | reverse complement strand
GCCCTCCCCTGCCCGATCGCTCACGCCTCACCACCGCCGAAGGCCTCTACTACCTTGACCTCAAACGCCTCAGCGATCGAGCCCAAAGGGGAGCGTCACTGGCCCGGCTCCTCTTCTCAGTTGATGGATCCTACTACCTCCCCCTCTCGGCGGTGATGTTCGAGCAGGAGCGCTTCTTCGAGCATCTTGAGATCGTCATCACAGCCCTTGAAGGCGAGGGAATTCTGGAATCGGTGCGCTTCGGCCTCAACAACATCGGCCAGATCCCCTTCTTCAGGGAGCGGCAACTGGCCTGCTGGGCCGATGTCTACCTCTATCTGGGCAACAGCGAGAGCGCGAGGAGCCTCGTCGAGAGTGGTTTGAACCTGGTAGGCGGGTACCTCTGGATGGAGCGCAGCGGAGGCGATGTCTCTCGCTGGCCCTTCCTGCCGACAATCGTCGACCGAGCCTTCACACCCCCGGCCTTCATCAGCCGCTCGTGCTTCAGGCGCGACTCACTCCTCCTCTCGTGCGAGGGGTGCCCCCACCGTGGCTCCTGGTATGCCCGAAGCGGCAGCGTCGACTACAAGGTCATCGTCGAGGATTGCATCACCCATGCCATCGCTCTTCGATGATTGTTCTGAAGTGGGAGAATTGGTAGGAGAGGGGGAAGGCCAGCAGGCCTGACTCAAACATCTCATCGAGTTCGCTGAGGGTCACCCACCGCCAGTCGATGGTCTCGCCCTCCTGCAGATGCACCACATCCTCCCCCTCCTTGAGGCTCACCAGATAGATATCGACGAAGGAGGCGGCCTTCTGTGCAGTGCCGAGGAACTCGCCCTGCTCATCGGTGACGGTGATGCCGGTCTCCTCCTCCAGTTCGCGCAGTGCAGCCTCCCGGCTGCTCTCCCCGCTGAGGGCCGAGCCCGAGGTATTCTCCCAAAGGCCGGGATAGAGCTCCTTCTCGGGGGAGCGGAGAGTCGTCAGGAGCTTCCCCTCACTGTTGACGGTCCATACGGCCACCACGACGTGGTAGGTCCCCTCCTCAAGGGGAATGCCCCGCTGGTGGGTACGCCCAAGCGTTCTGCGCTCACTGTCATAGAGATCCCAATACTCGACCATCGCCCCTCCACAAGAGAGAGGCTTCCGAGCGGAAGCCTCACCCTGATTGACCCTGATATTAGCGCAGTCCGTACTGTTTGACAAACGCCTCGGCGTTCTGGATCGAACCGCCGGCTGCTCCCTTGACGACGTTGTTGACCAAGAGCAGGAAGCCGATCTTGTTGCCCCGCTTCTTCAGTCGGCCGGTGTAGATGACCATGCCGCTCGGGTTGCCCCAGAAGGCGTACTTGGGCTGCGGGAAGGCGGGGGCGCTGCTGTACTCGACCGGCTGCGCCGCTGCCGAGGGAAGGCCGCTGACAACAGAGAAGTTCTTCCACTCCTCGATGACCTGGTCGAGGGAGACATCCTCCTCAAGGTCGAGCCAGACCGCCTCGAGGTGACCGAACATCACCGGCACCCGCACGGTGTAGCAGTTGACATCACACTCGACCCGGAGGATCTTCTTGATCTCCTTCTCCACCTTCTCCTCCTCACCCTTGATGAAGGGGATGCAGTTGTCGGTGATGTCGAAGGAGGAGAGCCCGGGGTAGCCTGCACCGCTGACGCTCTGGTAGCTGTGCATCATGATTTCCTTGATACCGAACTTGACCAGCGGGGCCACCGCCATGGCCAGGCCGGTGGTCGAGCAGTTGGCGTTGGTGACGACAACCCCGCTTTCGGGGTAGCCCTGCGCCTCGATGCTCGCCAGCTGGTCGATGTTCGCCTCGGGAATGAGGATGGGGACGTTTGGTTCGTAGCGCATCGATGCAGCGTTTGAGAAGACGTAGAAGCCGTTGTCCCTCAGCTGTGGCTCGGCCTCGTTGGCGACCTCCGACGGGAGGGCGGAGAAGACGATCTTCACCCCGGCGTTCTTCATCGCCTCGATGTTGAACTCCTGGACCACGACTTCCTTGATATGGGCGGGCATCTCAAAGGGCATGACCCAGTGGACGGTAGTTGCATACTTCAGGCCGACACGGCTCGCTGACGCAGTCACATAGACCGGTTCAAACCAGGGATGATGGGCAAGCATCCACATGAACACCTGCCCGACGGCGCCGGTGGCGCCCATTACTGCAACTTTGATCTTCTGTTCCATCTCTATCTCCAACTACCGTCAAACGGCGGTGTGCTAGTACGGTACAGATTTTGAGCGGGTTGCGCAAGGGGTTTTACAACAAATAATTAATTTTCTTAACAATATGTTATTATATTAACATAAAGTTCAAGATACTGAACTCTTCTGCCTCACTTCGGTGCGCTGGGCGGCAAGGGTGAAGGCGATGCCACTCCCCTCCTCCTTGAAGCTCTTCAAGCTTGATACTGCGTCGAGGACCACATCGGTAGCGTGCGCGGGCACAAAGACAAAGACCACCTCCTTCTCAGGGACCAGATGGGCCCAGAAGAAGGGAATATCCCACGTCTGTGCCGTGCCTCGCCCATCGACGATGAGGCCACCCACCGGCTGGATCTTGCGAACGGCTGCCAGGATGTCATCGCCATGGCCATGATTGCAGATGATGGAGATGAGGTCCCACTCATGCTCCCCCTCCGGCTCCTCGGATGGACCATCCCAGGAGGCGGCAAAGGAAGCGGCGGTGCCACGGAAGTGCTTGCTGTTGACCAGGGAGTTCCACACCGGCTCGATGAGGGGTTCGTCGACCATCGAGAGCAGGATCTCCTTGCGGCTATCGCCGAGGCCGAGCAGGCAGAGCAGGGAGTTTGAGGCGCTGGCGCGGGCGGTGAGGATCGTGCCTCCACGACCGCCACCCTTCTTGACCGAGCGCATCAGGCCATCGGCCTTCCCCTCATCTACGACTGCAAAGAATAAGCTGCTTTTCATGGTGTTGTCTCCTCTTTGGCTCTCTCCGCCTTCTTTTGTGTCCGGGCGAAGATCATGCCGAGGATCTGGACGACGAGGACCGGAGTCATCGAAACGAAGATGATGACGCCAAAGGCGTCAGTGGTCGGGTTTCCTCCCACCGCCACCGAGCTGCCGATGGCAAAGGAGAGGAGGAAGGTGGTGGCCATCGGTCCGCTCGAGACGCTGCCACTATCGAAGGAGAGGCCGACAAAGAGATCGGGGATGAAGAAGTTGAGGGTCACTGCCACTGCATAGACCGGCAGGACGAAGTACCAGAGCGAGAGGCCGGTGAGGATGCGCAGGACAGCGAGGAAGACGGAGAGCCCTACCCCGATGGAGAGGGAGGTGAGCATCACCGGCTTGCGGATGTGGCCCTGGGTGATCGATTGCACCTGGTCGACGAGCACATAGACCGACGGCTCGCTCAGCACCGTGATGGCGCCGATGGCCAGGCCGACGATCAAGAGGAGGGTGGTGCTGTAGCTGCCCATGGTGTAACCGATTTGGAACCCCACGGGGATGAAGCCGCCGTTGACACCGACAAAGAAGAGGGTCAAGCCGACGAAGAGGTAGATGAAGCCGATGCCGACACGCAGCAGGCGCCTGATCGGCATCTTGATCAGGAGCACCTGATAGGCGAGGCAGAGAATGATGAGGGGGACCAGGGAGCTGACCACCTGCTCCATCGAGGGGACGATCAGGGAGAGGAAGTTGCCGGACTGGTTCACCACCAACTCCCCGGCAACGTCACCGACCGGACCGCTGAAGAGGCTGAGGATCCCGATGGCCAGCGTCGGCCCGATGAGGACGAGCGAGACCAAGCCGAAGTTATCACTATCCTTCTGCTTCTGCTGGACGCGGGCAACACCAAGGCCCACCGCCATGACGAACGGAACCGAAAGCGGGCCGGTGGAGGCACCGCCACTGTCGAAGGCGATGCTCATCATGATCGGGGAGCTGAAGGCGAAGATGATGAAGAGGGTGGCATAGCTTACAACGTAGATCCACTTCAATGGGATGTGCAGAACGACACGGGCCATGCCAATCATCATATAGAAGCCGAAGCCCAGGGCGATCATCGTCACCAGCGAGGTTGTGGAGATGGCGGGATTGACCGACGCCACCTGGTCGGCCAGCACGGCGATGGACGGCTCTGCAATGATGATGACGACACCGACGATCATGCCGGTGAAGAGCACCAGCCAGAGGTTCTTGCTGCTGGTGGTGTCACTGCCGATCCGCTCGCCGAAGGGGATGAGGCCGACTTCAAGTCCTGTCAGGAAGATAGCCAGCCCCACGGTGATGAAAACACCGCCGATGGCGAAATCGAGGAGATTTCCCTCAGGGAGGGGGGTGACAAAGAAGTGCAACAGAGCGATGAGGGCGACCATCGGGCCAATGGATACGCTAACTTCCTTGAGTTTCTTCAAAAGCCCCATGAGACCCCCCTCTGACGTGAACCGCTATGCGACTGATATATGTTGCAATACGTCAAAGAATTATTACTCATAGAGCTTTAAAAGGTCAAGCCAAGTTGTGACATTCATACATTTTCACTATGCCGGCTTGACTTAAAAGTTACCAATTCGTATGATACCCACTGTCGCAATTGGGGGTGTAGCTCAGTTGGTAGAGCGTCTGAATGGCATTCAGAAGGTCAGGGGTTCGATTCCCCTTACCTCCACAAAGAAGTCCTTGCTGGAAAGCGGGGACTTCTTCTTGTCTAGGGCTTGTACCTACCCTCCCCAGGGATGACTCTCACCCCATCTCCTTGTATCATGGGAGGGAATACAGAGAGAAGTGAGGTCCCCTATGCAGATTGACCACCAGATGCTCCACGAAATACTTGCCCACTTTGCCATTGACGGTACGCTGAGCTCCTTCAAGTTTCACAACGAGGGGCATATCAACACCACCATCTTCTCAACGTTCGAACATGAGGGTCGCCTCTATCGCTACACCCATCAAAGGATCAATACCGAAGCGTTCAAGGACCCGGTGGCCCTGATGAAGAACGTCTCGGCCGTCACCGCCCACATCAGGGGGAAGCTCGATGAGCGGGATGGTGATGTCGACAGGCGAGTCCTCACCGTCATCCCGACTCGGGAGGGTGAGCCAATCTTCCTCGACAGCCAGGGTGGCTATTGGCGCACCTATCGCTTCATCGACCAGGTACGCACCTACAACAGGATCGAAAGCGAGGAGATTGCCTACCTCTTCGGGGAGGCGGTGGGGACCTTCCAGCTCCAGCTCGCTGATTTTGACGGCAGCTCGCTCTCCCATACCATCCCCCGCTTCCATGATATGCGCCTGCGCTACGACCAGCTTGCAGCGGCGGTGAAGACCAACCATCAAGGCCGGCTCGCTGCTGTCTCAGGAGAGCTGGCTTTCCTTGAGGAGAACAAAGACCGCGGTTGCATCATCACCGATGCGTTTTCAGCAGGCAGGCTGCCGGTACGCGTCACCCACAACGATACGAAGGTGAACAACGTCCTCTTCAGGGAGGATGGCAGTGAGGCGCTCTCCATGATCGACCTCGATACCGTCATGCCCGGTACGATCCTCTTCGATACCGGCGATATGCTGAGAACCGGCTCCAATACCGCCGAGGAGGATACCCTCGCTCTCGACAGCGTCGACTGTGCACTCCCCTTCCACCGCGCCCTGCTCTCCGGCTACCGCTCCAAGGCCTCGTTCTTGACGCCGTTGGAGGAGGAGTTGCTCGTCGAGTCGGGTCGGACGATCACACAGATCATGGCGGTACGCTTTCTGACCGACTACCTCAACGGGGACGTCTACTACCACACCGAGCGCGAGAGCCATAACCTCGATCGCTCCCGCACCCAGATCGCCTTGATGAAGGCGATGGACAGGCAGTGGGGTGCACTTACCAAAGGAGCGTGAGAGCCTCTCTCCTGGGGACAGGGCAGTCGCATGAAGATTCTCGCAGAGACCATTTTTATCATGACCAAAACATATACGAATTAAATTATTCTTTTACGCAGTCAAATGGTTTTTGCTTGCGTAAATCGGAGATTTTTCCATTTTCTCATTGACAACCTCCCCTGTCGTGTTACGATTTATAGGGAGAGCGAACCACTGGTATCCGGCGCTCTTCACCGTACAGCTTTGATGTGTTGCTTCGATGTGGATTTCTCGACATGGGAGGGGCGTGACGCTTGTCATGCAGACACAAAAACCCTCCTAGAGTCGATTGTATATGACCAAGGGAGGATAGAAACGGTGGCTGAGTACAGGATTGAACATGACTTATTGGGGAACCGCGAGGTTCCGAGTGCTGCATACTACGGGGTGCAGACCGTACGGGCATTGGAGAACTTCCAGGTATCGAATATTCCAATTTCACACTACCCTGAGCTGATCAGGGCACTGGGGTACATCAAGAAGGCGTGCGCCCTGGCAAACTACGAGTGCAAGACCTTGGACAAAAAGATCGTCGATGCCATCATCAAGGCAAGCGACGAGGTCATCGCCGGCAAATTCGATGATCAATTCCCCATCGATGCCGTCCAGGGAGGAGCGGGCACCTCGACGAACATGAACGCCAACGAGGTCATCGCAAACCGAGCCCTCGAACATCTGGGGAAGAAGAAGGGTGAGTACAAGTTCGCCCACCCCAATACCCACGTCAACATGTCCCAGTCGACCAACGACGTCTACCCGACCTCGCTGCGCCTCGCAACGGCGTGGATGCTCGACCAGCTCGTCGATGAGGTCGACTACCTCCAGAAGGCACTCAAGGCAAAGAGCGTTGAGTTTGCCGACATTCTCAAGATGGGACGCACACAGCTGCAGGATGCGGTGCCGATGACCCTCGGCCAGGAGTTCGCGGCCTACAGCGCGATAATCGAGGAGGAGATCGAGAAGATCCGCAGGGTGCAGACCCAGCTCTACACCATCAACATGGGTGCGACGGCCATCGGGACCGGCATCACTGCCCCCAAGGGGTATGACAAGATAGTCACCCGCCACCTCGCCGAGTTGACCGGTCTGCCGCTGGTGCTGGCACCCAACCTGGTCAAGGCGACGCAGGACGCCGGGGACTTCGTCGAGGTCTCCTCCACCGTCAAGCGCCTTGCTATCAAGACGTCGAAGATCTGTAATGACCTGCGCCTCCTCTCGAGTGGGCCCCGGACCGGAATCGCGGAGATCAAGCTGCCCCCGAAGCAGCCCGGCTCGTCAATCATGCCCGGCAAGGTGAACCCGGTCATCCCGGAGGTGGTCAACCAGGTCGCCTTCGAGGTCATTGGAAACGACATGACCATCACGATGGCGGCAGAGGCCGGCCAGCTTGAGCTCAACGTCATGGAGCCGATGCTCGCCTTCAAGCTCTTCAGCTCGATCCTTCACTTCAAGCGGGTGTTGAGGATCCTCACCGACCAGTGCATCGTGGGTATCGAGGCAAACCGTGAGCGCTGCCGAACCTTGATGGAGGGCTCCATCGGCCTCGTCACCGCCCTGGTGCCCAGGCTCGGCTATGAGGTCAGCACCGAGATCGCCAAGAAGGCACAGGAGACAGGCGGCTCGGTCTATGAGATCGTGCAGAGCGGAGGATACCTCTCCAAGGAGGAGTTGGACGATATCCTCTCGCCTGAGCACATGCTCTAAGGTAGATATCTGGAGCCCGGGTCACCCCGGGCTCCCTTTTTATGGTTTCTTGATAACAGCGGTTGTAAATTTTCACATTACTGGCTATCCTGAAGGCAATTCAACACTATTTTAACTACAAGGAGGTGCGAGTCGTGGATAATTGTGGCAAAAGTGCAAGTATATCTGATGACCCTCTGAGTAGAAACTCAATTGTAGGTGCCACTGTGCACCATCATCACTGATACTTGTCCAGTCCCACACAGCTCTTCGTCTCCATACCAGAAGATGGAAGTACAATTCGAGATTCTACGTGACCATGTCATGTCACACAATTGGCAAGCCCTGAAGGCGGACCTCTCTCACCTGCAAGAGGTCGATATCGCTTCCTTCATCGAGAGCCTGCCCGCCGAGCTTGCCCTGATTGTCTTCAGGACCCTCGACAAGGACCTGGCGGCAGAGATCTTTGCAAACCTGGCATTCGAGCATCAGGAGCAGCTCATCAGGGCCATCACCGATGAGGAGCTGCAGCAACTGATGAAGGGCCTGATGATCGACGACGCGGTCGACATGCTCGGGGAGCTGCCCGCCAACCTCGTCAACCGCATCCTCCAGCACACCTCCCCCAAGACACGGACCCTGATCAACCAGTTCCTCCTCTACCCTGAGTTCGCAGCCGGTTCGATCATGACCGCCGAGTTCGTCCAGCTCAAGAAGGAGATGACGGTCAAGGAGGCCATCGCGCACATCCGGCGTGTCGGTGAGGACAAGGAGACGATCTACACCTGTTA
>CALFMX010000211.1 GCA_937902565.1 uncultured Spirochaetales bacterium | reverse complement strand
TCATGAACCCGGTCACCAAGATCGAGGTGGTCAAGGACGAGCAGGCGACCGCTGTCATCGACGGCCACAACGGCATGGGCCACGTCGTCGGCCACAAGGCGATGGAGATGGCCATCGAGAAGGCCAAGCAGTACGGCATCGGCATGGTGGTGGCACGCAACTCCAACCACTACGGCATCAGCGGATACTTTGCAACGATGGCCACCAAGGCCGGCATGATCGGGGTCACCGGCACCAACGCCCGCCCCTCGATCGCTCCCACCCACGGGGTGGAGAACATGCTCGGCACCAACCCCCTGGTCTTCGGCATGCCCACCGATGAGGAGTTCCCCTTCGTCATCGACTGTGCCACCAGCGTCACCCAGCGCGGCAAGATCGAGGTCTACGGCCGGGCCGGCAAGGAGCTGCCCGAGGGGTGGGTCATCGACCATGAGGGCAAGACCCGCACCGATACACAGCAGGTGCTCAAGGACCTGACCACCGGCAAGGCCGCCCTGACGCCGCTCGGGGGCAGCGGTGAGGTCACCGGAGGCTACAAGGGCTACGGCTACGCCATGGTCGTCGAGATCCTCTCTGCCGCCCTGCAGGACGGCGCCTGGATGAAGGCGCTCAACGGCTTTGACGAGAACGGGAAGGCGATCCCCTATCCGCTGGGCCACTTCTTCATTGCCATCGATCCGGGCCACTTCATGGGCGTTGATACCTTCAAGCGCATCGCCGGCACGATCTGCCGGGAGCTGCGAGCCAGCCAGAAGGCACCGGGTGCCGATTACATCTTCACCCCCGGCGAAAAGGAGTACCTTGCCTACCAGTTCAGGAAGGAGCACGGCTGCCCGGTTCCCCCGTCGCTGCAAAAAGTGATGATAGAACTGAGAAACAGGTATAAGATGGACTATAAGTGGGACTTCGAGAAATAAAATAAGGGAGAACAGACATGCAAGACGAATTGAAACGAAGGGCGTTGGAGTATCATGAGTTGAACGGGGTTCCGGGAAAGGTAACGGTCGTCCCCACCAAACCATGTGTGACCGCTGATGACCTTGGCCTCGCCTACACCCCCGGTGTTGCCAAGCCGGTCCTTGAGATTGCCGAGAACCCCGAGGATGCATATCGCTACACCTCCAAGGGCAACCTGGTTGCGGTGATCTCCAACGGGACCGCCATCCTCGGCCTCGGGGATCGCGGGGCGTTGGCAAGCAAGCCGGTCATGGAGGGCAAGGGCGTCCTCTTCAAGAGATTTGCCGACATCGACGTCTTCGACATCGAGCTTGACGAGACCGACCCCAAGAAGATCATCGAGATGGTCAAGGCGATGACCCCGACCTTCGGTGGCGTGAACCTCGAGGATATCAAGGCCCCTGAGTGCTTCCAGATCGAGCAGGAGCTCATCGAGCAGTGCGATATACCTATCTTCCACGATGACCAGCATGGAACCGCAATCATCGCAACCGCCGGTTTGATGAACAGTTGCGAGATTGTCGGCAAGAAGATCGAGAACATCAAGATCGTCATCAACGGGGCAGGGGCTGCCGGCATTTCGTGTGCCCGCATGTTCAAGGCCGCCGGTGCACAGGCGAAGAACATCCTGATGGTCGACAGCAAGGGCGTCATCTACAAGGGCCGCACCGCCGGCATGACGAGCCAGAAGGAGGAGTTCGCCGTCGAGACCGACGCACGAAGCCTCGCCGACGCGATGAAGGGCGCCGACATCTTCATGGGCCTCTCCGTTGCCGACTGTGTCAGCGCCGAGATGCTGCTCTCCATGGCCAAGGATCCGGTTGTCTTTGCGATGAGCAACCCCAACCCCGAGATCGACTACGAGCTGGCCATGTCCACCCGCAGTGACCTCATCATGGCCACCGGGCGCAGTGACTACCCCAACCAGATCAACAACGTGCTCGGCTTCCCCTTCATCTTCCGCGGGGCTCTGGACGTCCGTTCCAGGATCATCAGCGAGGGGATGAAGATGGCAGCTGCCAAGGCTCTGGCCGCATTGGCCAAGGAACCTGTGCCCGAGTCGGTGAAGAAGGCGTACGGTGGACAGGACTTCTCCTTCGGCCGTAAATACATCGTGCCCAAGCCCTTTGACCCACGGGTCATCGAGTGGGAGGCCGTTGCTGTAGCCAAGGCCGCCTGTGAAGAGGGGCTTGCCGCCAAACCGATCACCGATTGGGAGGCGTACCGCAAGAGCCTGGTCAAGCGCATGGAGCAGTACTGGGTCTAATCGAGTCGATGTACTCTGTCAGAGCCGCCCTCCGGGGCGGCTTTTTTTATGCCCTCTCGCCAATCGCATCATCCTCACCAGCCCAGGTGGAGCAGCGCAGCAATTGAGCAAACGCCCGTTAACCAAACTCGACGTGGTAAACGAAACGATAGATTTCGCTCGACTTTTCGACAAAATGTTTCCATCTCCAGCCTTGGAGCCAAAACCGCCCCGCAGAATGGGGCCTTGACACGACGTAACAATTTTTTTATCGATTGCGGAGCTCTCTGCAATCAAAACTCGACAATGGAGAATGTCATGGCAAAGCGTCCAATTTTCTACAGCTTTCAC
>CALFMX010000210.1 GCA_937902565.1 uncultured Spirochaetales bacterium | reverse complement strand
GCCAATTCGGGGGGACCCTGGTCAACATCAGCCTGCTCGGCCTTGTCGCCTGGGCGTATGTCCTGCTCATCGGTGCCCCGCTCAACGGGCCGGTGGTGGGCGGAATCCTTACCATCATGGCCTTCGGTGGCTTTGGCAAGACGCTGCGCAACACCTTCCCCATCGCCCTGGGCGTGCTGCTGGCAACCCTGCTCTTCTCCAAATCCCCTGCTGCCCCCGGCCCCCTGCTGGCCCTCCTCTTTGGCACAACCCTCGCCCCGATCGCCGGCCAGTTCGGCATCATAGCCGGAATCGCCGCCGGGATGGTGCACCTGGTCATGGTTGAGGCGACCGGCGCCTGGCATGGAGGGCTCGACCTCTACAACAACGGCTTTGCCGGGGGTCTGACAGCCACTCTCTTTGTAGCTACCATGCAGTGGTACAAGACCAATAGAGCGCGGGAGGACTTCGACTGATGAAACGAAAAAAATTCCTGAGCCGTTTGATCGGGGAGATGACCGGCTTCCTTCTGGAGAGCAACCCGCTGCGTCTTGTCGTCAGCCTCCACCAGGAGGAGGATGGGGCGCACATCACCTTCTTCGATGATACCCAACGTACCGACGCCGAGATCAAGCGGATCAAAGAGGCACTCAACCCCAAGAAGGTGCGCCCCGAGCTTGCCGACTACTATGGGGCGATGGCAGGCAGCACGCTCAACATCGATGCCCGTCTCAAGCTCATCGGCTGGCAGATCAAACACGCCACCGTCTCCAACAGCGAGAGCGGCATCAAGATCGACCTCTGGCTCGGAAGCGACGCCTTCAACCCCACGGACTTCACCGTGGAGGAGCACAGGTGATACCATATACCCATAAGGGTATATTATTAAAATATACCCACTGGGGTATATTAATGAATTATCCCCATTACGGTATATTATTGACTTTTACCGTATCGGGTATTATTATATGCAGTATCACATCTTTTTATATCACGAAATAGGAGACACTCATTGCAACACAACGTCAGTAACCCCCTCCTCCTCTCCACCACCTTGCGTGCCCTGCGCAAGGCCAAAGGGTTGACGCAAGAGCAGGCTGGTTCATCAGTCGGCCTCCTACCAAAGACGATCAGCGCGCTGGAGAACAACGCAGAGACCGTCTCGATCATCAGCCTGCTCAAGCTCGTCTCAGCCTTGGACTTTGAGTTGATCCTCCAACCCAAACCTCGTCCTGACGAGCATCAAGGAGCGTGGTAGGCGATGAGCATGAACTCACTCTCTGTGTGGCAGAACGGGATACGGGTAGGCACGTGGTCGGTCTCCTCTTCACAGCATCTCTTCACCTACGATGAGGCGTGGATCACCTCGCCCCAGAGCCGCCCGCTCTCCCTCTCCATGCCGTTGACGAGTGCACACGAATCCTATCGAGGAGAGCGGGTACGCTCGTTCTTCGACAACCTGCTCCCGGATTCAGAGGTTATCAGGGGGCGCATCAAGAGGCGATACCGACTTCGCTCAGACTCCCCGTTCGACCTACTCGCACAGGTCGGACGCGACTGCGTCGGGGCAATCCACCTGCTGCCCCCCGATGAAGAGCCTGCACCTCAGCGTATCGAAGGAAAACCTTTGGATGATTCTCAAGTGGCGGCAATACTCAGATCAGTGATTAATCCAGGCTCTTCGAACACACACGATGACGAGGATTTTCGTCTTTCTCTTGCAGGAGCGCAAGAGAAGACAGCACTATTGTTTCACGACGGTGAGTGGCACATCCCAATAGGCGCAACCCCATCAACCCATATCATCAAACTGCCAATGGGAACGTTTGGACCATTTGGAGTCAATCTCGACACCTCCATCGAAAATGAGTGGCTCTGCTCCCTCATAGCAAAAGAATTGGGCCTTGGGGCAGCGCATTCAGCGCTCCATCGCTTCGAGGATCAGCGTGTCCTCGTCGTCGAGCGCTTTGACCGCCGCTATGCACCTGACCGCTCTCATATCCTCCGCCTCCCCCAGGAGGACTTCTGCCAGGCGACCGGCACCTCACCGGCTCTCAAGTATGAGAGCGATGGGGGGCCGACGATGGCCACCATCATGGACATCTTGCTCGGCTCTTCCAATGCCAGAGAAGATCGCGAACACTTCTTCTCCAGCCAGATTCTCTTCTATCTACTCGCAGCCCCTGACGGGCACGCAAAGAACTTCTCCCTCTTCATCGAGAGTGGCGGTCGCTTCCGCCTCACCCCGCTCTACGATGTCATCAGCGCCTACCCCTTCCTCGGCAAGGGGAGCGCACAGATTGCAGAGCAGAAGCTGACGATGGCGATGAGTTTCACCACTGAGGAGAAGCACTACAAATGGAACCGCATCGTCTCTCGCCATCTCATCGACGCCGGCAGGCGCCTCGGCCTTGCCTCTTCAGTCGAATCGATTATTTCCACTCTGGCCGACAAGGTTCCACGCGCCTTGGAGCGCGTCAGCGCTGCCCTGCCTGCAGACTTCCCTACTGAGGTCTCCCAGCCCATCCTTGAAGGGGTGTACCGACAGCATCGGCGCTTGGTAGACGGGTAAAACCTCTTTTGGCCCAATTGCCATTTAGCACCCCTTGGAGTAGTATGATGGTACTTTGCAACCCGCATCGATAAGGATTAGATGATGAGTGAAGAACTGTTCAGCCAAAGAACCACAACCTGTGGCTCCCTCACCAAAGCCAATGATGGCGCGCGCGTCATCCTCAATGGATGGGTCCATAGAAACCGCAACCATGGATCGGTGCACTTCATCAACCTCCGCGACCGCTACGGCATTACCCAGGTGGTGGTCGACGACGATGCGGACGAGGAGCTGGAGGCGGCAGCCAACTCATTGAAACTTGAATTCTGCATCGCCGTCACCGGTGTGGTGCGCAAGCGGCCTGCCGAGATGGTCAACCCCGAGATGAAGACCGGCGAGATCGAGGTCAAGGCAGAGAAGATCGAGATCCTCTCGACCTGCCCCGCCCTCCCCTTCCAGATCGATGACGGGTTGAAGACGAAGGAGGACCTCCGCCTCAAGTACCGCTACCTCGATCTGCGCAGCCAGGGGATGCAGAAGCGCTTGAAACTGCGCCATGACTTCATCCTCTCCATCCGCAACTACCTCTCGGCGCGGGACTTTTTGGAGATCGAGACCCCGACGATGATCAAGAGCACCCCCGAAGGGGCTCGTGACTTCCTCGTACCCAGCCGCCACTACCCCGGCAAGTTCTACGCCCTGCCGCAGAGCCCGCAGCTCTACAAGCAGATCCTCATGGTCGGCGGCATGGACAAGTACTTCCAGATCGCCCGCTGCTACCGGGACGAGGATGCCCGCGGCGACCGCCAGCTCGAGTTCACCCAGCTCGACCTGGAGATGAGCTTCGTCAAGCGTGACGACGTCCTCTCCCTCATGGAGGGCCTCTTTGGCCACGTCTTCAAGGAGGTCATGGATTATGACCTGCCCGCCACCTTCCGACGCCTCACCTACGCCGACGCGATGAACACCTACGGCAGCGACAAGCCCGACCTCCGCTTTGGCGTCGAGATCAAGGACGTCGCCGACATGGCCGCCAAGAGCAGCTTCTCCACCTTCAAGGAGATCATAGGGAAGGGTGGCTTCGTCAAGGCTGTCTGCGCCCCCCACAGCGAGACGGTCGATTTCAGCCGCAAGTACATCACCTCCCTCGAGGATGCCGCCAAGGTCTACGGAGCCCACGGCCTGGCCTGGATGAAGGTCGGTGAGAACAAGAGCCTCTCAGGCGGTGTCTCCAAGTTCTTCGAAGGCATGGAGGATGAGGTCATCGAGCGCATGGGCGCTGCTGAGGGGGACATGATCCTCCTGGTCGCCCACCAGGATTGGAAACGTTGCTGTACAAGCCTCAGTGCAGTGCGCAACAAGCTCGGCAAAGACCTCAACTTGATCCGGAAGGGGTTTGAGTTCTGCTGGATCATCGACTTCCCCCTCTTCGAGTACAACGAGGAGGGTGGCTTCTGGGAGGCAGCCCACCACATGTTCAGCATGCCGCAGCAGGAGTATCTCGATACCCTCGAGAGCGACCCGGGCAGGGTGCTCGGGGACCTCTATGACCTCGTCCTCAATGGCTATGAAGTGGCAAGTGGATCGATCAGGATCCATGATGTCGAGTTGCAGAAGCGGATCTTCCGCATCTGCAACTTCGATGACGAGACCGCCGAGCAGCGCTTTGGCTTCCTGCTCAACGCCTTCCGCTACTCCCCGCCGCCGCACGGGGGCATCGCCCCGGGCATCGACCGGATGGTGATGATCATGGCAGAGGAGACCTCGATCCACGAAGTCATCGCCTTCCCGAAGAACACGGCTGCCGTCAGTCCGATGGATGACTCGCCGAGTGAAGTCGACCAGAAGCAGCTCGACGAGCTGCACCTGATCGTCAAATACCCTGAGAAGCCATAGGCAAGGAGGGACCCCGGACGCCGGGGTCTTTTCAATGAACGAAAAGCATCTGGCCCTACGGACCTCACAGTTCAACATCGCCCTCAATAGCCTGCTTGCCCTGAGCAAGATCGCCATCGGCACCCTCTCCCACTCGGTGGCGCTCTTCAACGACGGGATCAACAACGCCGGGGATGTCATCAGCTCGGTGATCGCAACCGTCGGCATCGCCGCAGGGTCGAAGGCGAGCGATAATGAGCACCAGTACGGCCATGAGAGACTGGAGTGTGTGGCGGCGATCCTGCTATCAGGCATCATCATGGTGGTGGGCATCACGCTCTTCGCCGATGGCCTCATCTCCATCATCAAGGGGAGCTACCAGAACCGCCAGAGCCCCGGCCTCTTGGCCCTGGTCATGGCCATCGCCTCGATCATCATCAAGCAGGTGATGGTCTTCCACAGCCGCTGGGCGGGCAAGAAGAGCGAATCGGTGGCCCTCCTCGCCTCGGCGTGGGACAGCCAGAGCGATGTCTTTGCCACCACCGGGGGCTTGGTCGGCATCATCTTCGCCCGCCTGGGCTACCCCATCGCGGACTCGATCGCCGCGATGATCATCGCCCTCTTCATCTTCCGCGTCGGCCTCGATGTCTTCCGCGATGGCACCGACAAGATGGTGGACCGCGCCTGTGATGAGGCGATGGTGGAGAAGATGCGCACCACCATCGAGGCGGTGGAGGGCGTACAGCGTCTGGACCTCCTGCGTAGCCGTACCTTCGCTGCCCGCTGCTACGTCGACGTGGAGATTGCAGCCGACGGGAAGCTCTCCCTCACCGAGGCGCACACCATAGCAGAGCGGGTCCACGATACCATCGAGCATACGTTTCCATCGGTCAAGCACTGCATGGTCCACGTAAACCCCTACAAGACAAGGAAGCGATAGATTCACGCTGGAAAAACAACCCCTCTTGGGCTATGATGGGACCAAGGAGTCACCTATGGCTGAACACACACATATCCGCTCTGACTTTGTCCCCGGCCACTGGCAATTCGTCACCGACGGGGGCAAGAGCCTTACCATCGACAGGGAGAGCTCTCCCTACGACTACCTCTTCGGCGCCCTCAGCGGTTGCCTCTTCGCCACCTTCTCGGACCTCGCGGTGAAGATGAAGGTGGGATGGGAGCACGTGAGCTTCGAGGTCGATGGGGAGAAGCGGACCGAGTCCCCCACCACCCTAGAGTGGGTGACGGTCAAGGTGGTGGCAACCGGGGTGGACAACCAGGGGAAGTTCACCAAGGCATTCGAGACAGCGACCCGCTACTGTTCCATCTATGAGACCCTCTCGAAGGTCGCCCGGATGGAGTGGACGGTGAGTTTCAATTGAGGCGGCAATGGTAAGCGATGTCTACCTCTTCGAGGTACTCAAGCGGGCTCTCAAGGCGTTCAATGGCTCCGATTCCGACCTTCTGTCGTGGCCGAAGGCGAAGGCGAGCATCGCCCACGCCCTGGCGATGCGCCTGAGCGAGAGCGCCACCCTCCTCTCGGGGAGCGTGTACGTCGATATCATGGCCGAAGGGGCTGATGTGGTGATCCATGACCGCAACGGAGCGGTGACCATGGCTCTGGTGATCTCCACCACCTATCTGACGGCAAGCCAGCAGACACAGCTGCGCCTCCTGCAGGAGCGGGGCACCACCCTGGTCTTCGGCATCGCCTTTCTCAAGGAGAAGGAGTACTTCCTCCTCTACCGCCCGCGGCGCGACGCCCTCGACTACTACCACTTCCGCAGGGACAACGAGAGCGTGGTGCGCCTTCGCGAGCGTGACCGTGGCAGTGATGAGGGGCAGCTGCTCCTCGGTATCAATCCAAAACGCAGGAAGAAGCGGGCCGCTACACCGGATCGATGACCCGGTTGCGGCCGGTCATCTTGTCCACACCCCGCCGGTGGGCATCCTCGGCCCCCTGCCAATCCTTGTCCCTATTCTCCGACTTGTGCATCTGCGTCATCCAGTAGAGATCCTGTGCAACCCGGTCGAGGTTCTTCTCCTCCAGCTCCGTCATCTCCGAGACAAACGCATCCCAGCGGCCTCTGGAGACGGCATCGGATGCCCGTTCGATCAGGAGGGAGAAGTGGTGGAGGCAGAACCCCTTGGAGGCGAGCAGGGCGGCCCTGAACTCCGCCTCCTGCTCCCAGAGGTAGGCGGTGGTGAAGAGGTAGCGCTTCAGCCTCCCCTCCATGGCGGTACAGACCAAGCATCCCGCTTCCCGCTCTCGCAGCTGCTCCTTGTAGCGCTCCACTGCCCGCTTGGTCGCGCGGGCACCCTTGGCGCGGCGAAGGTCTCTGATTGCCTCTTTCATCTTCTCACGGGTGGTCGAGAGGTAGGTGTCTCCCATCAGGCTCAGGCCCTGCGGCTTGTTGGCCGCCAGTAGCATCTGCCAGTGGGAGGGGCAGAAGCCGCTCTCATTGACGCGTACCCGTGTCTCGGGATTCATCACCGAGCTGCCGAGGTAGAAGGCTATGGCATCGCCCTGGGCCTCACCCATGAGGTCACAGATAAAGCACTCGCTACCGCTACGCACCCCATCCCATACGGGGATCCGCTCAAGCTCAAGCTTCATCGCGCAGGCCCATACTTCATACGCATCAACTGGGCGAGGCGCCCCGGCTCAAGGGGGGAGACCTCAGATCCGAGGCGCTCCATCGTGCGCGCGATCACCGTCATCTCACTGGCCCGCTCCAACAGCTCGATCTTGTCAAAGGCATCGAGCAGGGACGTGCCGATGGTCACTACCCCATGGTTCTCCAAGAGCAGCACATCGTGGTCGAACGCCTTGACGGCGACCTGCTCGGCCAGATCAACGGTGCCCATGAGGCGGTAATCGACGAAGACCGGATCTTCAAGGATGTAGTAGGATTCGGCGATGAGGTGGGTGTTGATGGCAACATTGCCCCCATCTCTGATGGCGGTGAACGCCGATGCGTAGGTGGGATGGGCGTGGACGACCGCCCCTGCATCGGGGCGTGATATGAGGATCAGACGGTGCATCTCCGTCTCGATGGAGAGGCGGAGGTGCTCAGTCAGGTTCTTCCCCTCGATGGTGACCACGGCGATCTGGTCGGCGACCAGGCGCCCCTTGTCCAACGCCGATGGGGTGATAAGGAAGTGGTTCTTGTCCACCCTCAGGCTGATGTTCCCTCCGCTCGGGGTAGTCAGGCCCCGATCATAGAGCCGCCTCATGTAGTCGGCCACCGCGTGTCGCTCTTCTGTGAATATAGTGGTACCCATGCGGCGAGTATACCATGGCCCTCCTGCTCTGGGAACATGGAAAGGTCTATCAATAAATTTTTGTCGATAGTTGTTGACATCTTTCAGAACCCATGTAATCCTACATATGCAAACGTTTGCCTATCGCCATAACTGAACAAGTAAACGTTTGCTTAGGGATGGAGGAGTAATTGAAAAAGTACGCAACCCTCAAGGATGTAGCGAAACGTGCCGGCACGAGTGCGGCTACGGTCTCCTATGTCCTCAATGAGAAGGAGGGGCGTTACATCAGCGATGAGACCCGTCAGAAGGTACTTGATGCGGCAAAGGAGCTCGACTACGTCAAGAGTATCGGCGCCTCCTCGCTCAAGGGCAAGAGCCGTAAGCTCATTGCCATCCTCATTCCCCAGTTCGAAAACCAGTTCTTTACCCGCATCATCGTGGCAAGTGAACGGATCTTCGTCAAACACGGCTACGACCTCATCATCTGCAACACCCTGGACAGTCCCGAACGTGAGAAGGCGATCCTCAACCGGATGACCCAACAGCGCGTTGACGGTATCATCCTCACCCCCACCACCAAGGGGAGTGAGAATACCACCCTCATCCGCCGTGTCGGCATGAAGATGGTCGTCGTGGACCGCCCCCTCGATGGCGTCGAGAACTTCTTCTGGGTCTCCACCAACAACTATGGGTGTGGTTATATGGGGGCAAACCACCTCTTCGCCAACGGGCACAAGAAGATCGGGTATGTTGGCTGGAGGAGCGGCATCAAGGACCTCGATGCGCGCAGACAGGCCATCCTTGATGCCGCCGACGAACATCGTATCGATGCAGACCAAATCCACATCGCCGAAGGGGAGTTCTCGCAGGAGGCAGGCTATGATCTCACCGCCCGCCTCCTCGATGAGCATCCCGATATCACGGCGATCTTCTATGGATTCAACGTCCAGGCACTGGGCGGAGTACGGTGCCTCACCGAGCGGGGCATCGCCATTCCCACCGATCTCTCGGTGGTAATCATCGGCAGCCCTGAGTGGGTCTCAGCAGGGCAGAACGACTTCACCTATGTCGACATGAATGACCTGGAGCTTGGAAAGAAGGCAGCAAACCTCTTGCTCGCCCAGATTCAGGACAAGGACATTCCCTATCAGCACATCATACAGGATTGCACCCTGAAGGCAGGGAGCTCTGTACGAAATATCTCTCAGGAGGAGAAACAATGAGAAAGACACTTGCTATTGGCATCGTGCTTCTGCTCACAGTCGGTTTCATCTTCGCCCAAGGTGCGGCAGAGGATGCATATCCTACCAAGACCATCAACATGACCGTTCCCTACGGCGCCGGCGGTACCACGGACCTCACCGCTCGTGCACTCGCCAAGGTGATGGGCCAGGAGATGGGAACGTCCATCAACGTCGTGAACACCCCGGGTGCTGGCGGAAGTGCAGGTTCATTGAACGTGCAGAACGCCAAGGTCGACGGCTATACCATGCTGGCAAACGGCATGCTCGCCTTCGTCACCATGCCGATCAACGGGTATACCGACAAGACCTACCGTGAGTGGGACATCTGGATTGCAACCTTTGCACCCAACGCCATCATCGTACCGAAGAACTCGCCGTACAACACCATCGAGGATCTGATCGGAGCCATCAAGGCCAACCCGGGCAAGATCACCGCTGGTACTGCCGGTATCGGTTCGGGCGGACACTTTGGCGCCGAGGTCATCAAGTCCATCGCAGGGGCCCCCTACAAGCACATCACCTACGCAGGTGGCGGCCCGGCCCTGACAGCAACCCTCGCCGGCGAAGTCGACTTCTGCCCGCAGCTGCTCGCTGAGTACAAGGACCTGATCATCAGTGGCGACGTCAAGTGCCTGGCAACCCTCTCCGACCAGGACATCGAGCTTGCCCCCGGCGTCGTTGTGAAGTCAATCCTCCACAGCTACCCCCAGGCAAAGGACGTTGTCCCCATGGGTGAGGTCACCGGTATCCTGATCCCCAACGGACTTGGAGAAGAGAAGCTTGCCAAGATTGACAAGGCCTTTGAGGTCGCAGTCAAGGACCAGGCGTTCCTCGACTTCGCCGCCCAGAGAAGCTTCACTGTCATGCCGATGGGCCGTGCAGAGAGCCAGGCTTACCTGAACTCCTTCGCATCCAAGGCAAACTACCTCATGTGGGACGCTGGTGCAGTATCGATCGATCCTGCCAAGTTTGGTTTCACTCGCTAACAACCAGTTGCCGAGGCGAAAACTCGCCTCGGCAACGCTTCTAAAACATCAACCAGGATCCCATATGGACAACAAACAAAAAGACTTCGTCATCTCGCTTGCCCTGGTAGCCTTGGGTGTCTACACAACCGTAGGCGGGGTGAACATCTACCTCAGGGCGGCAAAACCACCCTATAACATCACCGATCTGGGCATCTCCCCGGGCCTCCTGCCGATCATCCTCGGTGCACTGCTCCTGATCCTCAGCCTCGTCCTCTTCTTCAAGACTCTGAAGGAGAGCTCATTGGCAGCCCGGACCACGACCCTTGCACTCTGGTTCAAGGATGCAGCGAAGAACAAGGACATCCAGATGATGGTCGGAGGCATGGTCATCATGGCCATCTACTCCTTCCTTCTTGTCGGGCTGTTGCCCTACTGGATTGCGTCCACCGTCTTCCTCATCGCCTTGATGTCATTCTTGAGGGCCTCAAAGTTCCTCACCATCGTATTGGTCGCCCTGATCGCCGTTGGATCTGTCATTCTCCTCTTCCAAGTCGGCTTCAATGTCTCACTACCCTAACGGAGGCTTCGATGATTATGCACTATTTGGGGCAAGCTACGCTGACCGTCCTTGCTCCCGTAAACCTCTTGGTCCTGACCCTTGCCGTCGGAAGCGGCCTCATCATGGGAATGCTGCCGGGCCTCTCGGCCACCATGGCCATCGCCCTCTTGACCGGCCTTACCTATAACCTGCCGACCCAGTCCGCCCTCATCGCGCTGCTCGGCGTCTACGTCGGCTCGATCTCCGGCGGTTGCCAGTCGGCGATCCTGCTCAACATCCCCGGTACCCCGGCATCGGCGGCAACCGCCCTGGATGGCTTTCCGATGGCAAAGCGCGGCGATGGCGCCCACGCAATCTTTTTGGCAACGACTGCCAGTATGCTCGGTACCCTGCTATCGGTCATCTTTGTATTGACCCTCACCCCATTTTTGACCAAGATCGCACTGAAGTTTGCCAGCTGGGAGTTCTTCCTCCTCTCAATCTTCGGCATCATGATCTGTGGTGCGCTCACCGCCCAGGGCAACGCCCTCAAGGGGTGGATCAGCGGCATCCTCGGTCTCCTGGTGGCGATGATCGGCCTTGATACGGTGGATACCTTCGCCCGTTTCAGCTTCGGCAGCGTCAACATGATGAGCAACATCCAGCTGATCCCGGTGATGATCGGCCTCTTCGGCTTTCCTGAGATCGTCCGTGCCTTCAAAAAAGAGAAGGAGGGAGAGGCACTCACCATAGCAAAATTTGAACCGAAACGGGGCGTGGTCTCCATCGCCAAGAACTGGGTCGCCATCATCCGCAGCTCCATTATCGGTGTCATTGTCGGCATCATCCCCGGTGTTGGCGAGGATACTGGCGGCTGGCTCTCCTACTGGGCGAGCAAGTCGGCGAGCAAGGACCCCAACTCCTTTGGAGCTGGCAATGAACTGGGCGTCATCAGCGCCGAGACGGGCAACAACGCCTGTATCGGCGGGGCGTCGGGAGGCCGCGCCGGAGCCGTATGATCAACCATTCGTCGATGACGTC
>CALFMX010000209.1 GCA_937902565.1 uncultured Spirochaetales bacterium | reverse complement strand
CCCTCCATAACCTGACGTACTTCTATACCTTCATGCAGGAGATCCGCCTCGCGATCAGAGAGGACCGATTCAGCACCTTCAAGAGGGACTACCTTGAGCGATTCTACGCCCAGTGACCGATCAGGGAAGAACAGCCTGATCATCATGGCAGCGACGCTGCTGAGCCGAATCCTCGGTGTCGTGCGCACCCGTGTCCTTGCCCAGGTCTTCGGCAGCGGCAGCACCGCCGATGTCATCAACTTCACCTTCAACATCCCCAACAACTTCCGCAAGCTCTTCGGGGAGGGGGCGGTCAACTCCGCCATCATCCCCGCCTTCTCCACGCTCTCGATCCAGGAGAAACGGGAGACGAGGGAGCGTCTCTTTGCACTGCTGTGCACCTACCAAATCCTGCTCTTCATCCCCATCGTCCTCATCTCCTACCTCTGGCGCGACCCGATCATCGCCCTGCTCAGCGACTTCGACCCCGACCAGATCACACTCGGGGGCCAGCTCTTGGCCCCCTTCATGCTCTACCTGCTCTTCATCAGCCTCGCTGCAATCTTCGGTGGGGTCCTGCAGTCCCACCACAGCTTCGCAGCTGCCTACCTCTCCCCGCTCTTCTTCTCCGCCATCGTCATAGCGGGGGTGCTTACCCTGACCCCACGATTCGGGCCGTTGAGCATGGCCATCTCGACCGTCGCCGGGGGCTTCATGCAGGCGCTGGTCACCTATAGATCGCTGCGCCGCCACGGCTATCGCCTCAGGTGGGCACTGAGGAGCGCCGATACCCCGCTCCTTGCGGTGCTCAAGGCATGGATCCTCGTATCGGTGGGGATGCTCGCCCAGGTCATCACCCAGCTGGTCACCTACCGCTTCGCCTCCGCACTCGAGACGGGGAGCGTCACCGCCCTGGCCAACTCGACGATCTTCTACCAGACCCCCTACGGGATCTTCTTCAACGCCATCAGCGCCGTCTGCCTGCCGCTTTTGTCGACCGCCTACGCCCTAGGAGAGCGGGAGCGCACCCAGACCCTCATGCGCGGTGCACTCGCTGACCTCGCATCGCTTTTGGTGCCCAGCACCCTCATCCTCTTCTTCCTCAGCCGGGAGAGCGTCTCCGTGGTCCTCCAGACGGGCCTCTTTACCCACCAGAGCAGCCTGCTCACCGCCCATGTGCTGCGCGGCTATCTCATCTTCATGACCCCGCTCGCCTTCTACGCCCTCATGCTCCGCCTCGGCTACAGCGCAGGGCGATACTGGACGATGACCATCGTTGTCCTCATCCAGAACCTCCTCGACATCCTCCTGATGTGGATCTTCATCACCCAGGGCGTCGGCATCCTCTCCCTCCCCCTGGCAAACGGCGTGGCGGCGATCATTGGCTTCATCATCCTCGCCGTCCTCCTTCGAGACCTCTACGCTCCGCTGCTCGACCGTGCATTGTTCACCACAATGGGGAAAATCGCCCTGGCAAACCTCTACCAGCGCGCCGGCCTCACCTGGTACGAGAGTGGATCAAACCTGACCAACCTCCTCATCCTCGCCCTGCTCGGCATTGCCTCGGTTGCAATCGTCCTGGCCAGCTACGCCCTCATGAAAATCCCCCTCACCGCCATCTTCAAGAGAGGGGGAGGGGGATCGGTTGATTGATACGGTCCTGTATGATCAGAAGTCGGCGACGGTGATCTCCTTGACGGTGTAGTCGTATGCGATGTCGTTGAGGGTGAAGGCGAAGCGCTCACCCTGCTGACGGTTTGCAAGCGAACGGCCGAAGGGAGCACTGATGTTGATGATGTTCTCATCAGGGTTGGACTCCCACGGTCCCATGATCGTGTAGACCACCTCGACCCCCTTCTGGTTGTCGATGAGCACCGCCGTGGTACCGAAGCCGATCCGGCTCACATCGACCTTGTCACGCGTGATGACGGTGGCACGGTCGATCTCCTCGGCGAGGCGGCGCAGGTTATTGGAGAGGAGCGTCTGCTTCTCCTTGCCGTACTTGTACTCACTGTTCTCCCGCAGGTCACCCATCTCTCGGGCATTGCCGATCTCACGGGCGACTTCTGGCAGCTCGACATGCTGGATGTGCTCGATCTCCTTCTTCTTGGCAGCGAAGGAGGCCTGGGTGCAGAAGAGGCCGGTGGGGATCCAGGCATCTTTCTCCAAGGGGTTGACCTCATCGAAGAAGCGGAAGGAGGGGAAGCGCTCGCTGATGGCGTGCTTGACCTCGATCTTGCGCCCGCCGGGCAGGCCGAAGACGTTGGCCACCAGGCTGTAGATCTTCTGGGCGTGCTCCTCCTGCCCCTCATTGATGTAGGTGAAGATCGCCTGGTCATCGAAGAGCAGGGACATGAGCGTCTTGCTGACCTTGCGGTTCTCGGTCACATCCTTGCGGTTCTCGATGAGACGGTTGGCGTAGTCGAGGAGCTGCAGCTCTGCAAAGAGCAGCTGCTCATTCGTGACCCCGCTCTTGGCCCAGAGCTTGGCATCCCCGCTCTTGAGGAGGTAGAGCAGTGTCGCGCTCTTGTCCTTGAAGTTCTCCACCGCATCCTTGTAGACCTTGGCAAACTCCGCCTGCTTCTTGTGGTGACGATAGATATCGGGGATGTAACTGGTCAGGTAGGCCGGAAAGAGGGTAGGCAGGACCTTGCTCCAGGTGGGGACCTCCTGGACAATGTGGTCGATGAAGCTCTTCTTCAGCTCCGAATCCTTGATGGCGGCAAAGACCTCCGCTACATCCTCGGTGCGCTCGTAGAGCGTTGAAAAGGCGAGGTTCTCCGGCCAGCTGAGGAAGTTCATGTTCTGGCGGACCACCAGGTCCTTGAGGAGGAGGTAGGCGGCGTAGGTGGCGTCGCTGACGTCGACGATCGGCTTGTAGGCACCATTCTCTTCGAAGAACATATCGCTGAAGTAGCGTACCATCTCAAAGAAGAAGTCGCTTTCGACATCCCCCTTGCTGGCGATGAAATCCTTCAGGCACTTGATCTTGTCATAGATGTCCTTCTCGCTGCGGAAGACGGAGAGCTGCTTCTCCTCGTAGCTGACCGGCGTGGAGCGCAGGAGGTAGGTATCGGTCTCGTTGGCACTCAGATCGAAGAGGGGGTTGGTCATCAGCTCCTTCTTCGCCTTTGAGAGCCAGCTGGTCCACTGCCGGGGAGCAAGGATCGAGGGCACGATCTCCGCCTTGAGCTCCTTGAGGTTTATCTTCCCGTCAAAGCTCCGCATGACGGTCATCAGGGTCCAGGGGATATCCTCCGCCACCTTCTCGGTGAGCCGTTCGCGGGGCAGGACGCTCTTGAGCACCCAGATGTGGCTGCGGTCAAGGGCCTGCAGGCTCTTGAACGCCATGTTGGTGGAGAGGCGGGACCCCTGCTTGGTGGTCTGGCCGGCAAAGTCGACGATGACATCATTCTCATCGATCGAGCGGATCCGCCCGATGCGGTTGGTCGAGTTCTGGAAGACGAAGGTCCCCTTGTCGAAGGCGATGTTCGTCTCGAAGTCCTCGATTGAGTAGATGACGTCCCGGTTGAAGGAGCTGGTCAGGTGCGAGGATTCGAGACAGCTCTTGAGCCGGGAGTGGTCCTTGTACTTGAGTTTGTAGCTGCGCACCAGGCTGTCACGGGCGACATTGTCCTCCCCGTCGAGGATGAGCATCTGCTTCTGGACCTCGATGAGTTTGTCCACATCATCCTTGTATGCGCTCTCTAACTCGCGCAGCAGCGCAACTGCGGTGCCCTTGCTCT
>CALFMX010000208.1 GCA_937902565.1 uncultured Spirochaetales bacterium | reverse complement strand
CTCCTCGAAGAGGGTGATGGCCTCCTCAAGCGGGGTCTGAGATGAGGAGAGCTTCTGTGCAATCTCCTCCACTTTCTTGATATCTTCCTCAAAGCTCATAGATCCTCCTCGACGGTAGCCCGTCTCGAGCCATCGATGAAGCGCAGGGCCACTTCGCTTCCAGGCGTTGCATCTTCCTTGCTGGCGATGATCTTCCCGTCAGGGGTCTGGACAACGGTGTAGCCTCGGCTGAGTATAGCAAGTGGTGAGAGGGCATGCAACCGCTCCCGCACCACGCTGAGACGCCGCTCATCCGAGGCGAGCAGCTGACTGGTGGCAGTTGTCATGGCATTGCTTGCATTGGCCAACAGGAACTCCCGTGAATCGATCACCGTCTTGATACGGTGGGTAAGGCTCTCCCGGTCAAAGCGCAGCAGCTGTGCCTCGGCAAGCGAGAGGCGGCTGGCCATCCGTTGCTCGAGCAGGGAGGCAAAGCCCTGCAACCGTTCATGAAGGGAGACGTAGGCATGGCTGACCAGCTCGGCGGCCGCAGACGGGGTGGGGGCCCGCAGGTCGGCAGCGTAGTCGACGAGGGTGGTGTCGATCTCGTGGCCGACGCCACTGACCACCGGGATGGCCGACTCGGCGACCGCCTTGACCACCGCCTCGCTGCTGAAGGGGAGGAGGTCTTCACCCGATCCGCCGCCCCGGGAGACGATGAGGACATCACAGAGCATGAGTTCATTGGCCTGGATGATGCGCTGTGCCACGCTCTCGGCGGCCTCCTCCCCCTGCACCACCGCAGGCAATACCAGCACATCCACCGAGGGACACCGGCGGCCCAGGACGTTGAGGATATCCTGCAACGCCGCCCCGGTGGGGCTGGTGACCACGCCCACCCGTTTGGGATAGGGGGGAATGGGCCTCTTCCGCTCCTGGGCAAAGTAGCCCGCCTGGGCAAAGAGGCGCTTGCGCCGTTCAAGCTCGGCCAGGATCTCCCCGTATCCGGCGAGTATCATCGTGTCCACCTTGATCTGGTAGGTGCCCCGCGCCGCATAGAGGTCGAGGCTGCCGGTGACCGTGACGCGGTCCCCGTCCTTGGGGGGGAAGTCCACCCGCCAGGTGGAGCTCTTGAACATCACCGCCGAGATCGAGGCCCCCTCATCCTTGAGGGTGAAGAACCAGTGCCCGGTCGACGAGGGGCGGAAGTTCGAGATCTCACCGCTGACCGAGAGGCCATAGAAGCCCTCCTCGAGCGTCCTCTTGATCAGGCTCGTCAGCTCGCTGACGGTGAGGTTCGTCTCAAAGAGCTCAGCCATCGCTGGCCTCTTTTGCCTTGATCATCTGCCGTTGGTTGAGGAAGCCGAGGAGCGCCAAGATCGCCCACAGCAGGTAGAAGATCCACCGGTCGAGGTGCCAGAAGCGTGTGATGAGCAGGGAGAGGGCCATTGCGGCGATGATCGCGCTCTCGACAGCGAGGTAGAGCGCTACCGAGAAGAGGGAGACAGCGAGGATCAGGAGGGCGAAGGTGGTGGCGAGCACCGCGCTTATGGTGATGCCTACAAAGAGGCGGAGGGTGAAGAGGAGGGCTACACCGACACTGAGGGGGGAGAGGATGGCAAGGAGGGCCCGGCTGAAGCGGTTGTCAAAACGGGCGATGAAGAAGAGACCAAGCGATCCGAGGGCGAAACTGACCACGTTGATGAAGAGGGCCGGCCCCACCGGCGTCGGTGCGATGAGGGCAAAGAGCTGGGAGAGGGTATACCCCTCCTCGAGGAGGAGTAGCAGTGCATCGGGGTTTTGGACGTACACCGCAGTCGAGAGGGCTACCAGGCCCCCGCTGAGGAGGCTGCTCGCGAGAACGAGCAACCGCTGGGCCTTGTAGCCGAAGAAGGTGAAGAAGAGGCCTATTGCCAGGCCGCCGATCATAATGGGTGCACTTGCCATGGTGTAATAAAAAAGAGACAGCACGAGGGCTGTCTCTCATTAGATGTGGGTCTCTCAGCCCGCCATGATTGCCTCAGTGGGGCAAACGTCTGCACAGGCGCCGCAATCGATGCAGGTATCGGCGTCGATGACGTAGATATCTCCTTCGGAGATTGCGCCGGTCGGGCACTCAGGAAGGCACGTTCCGCACGCTATGCATGAATCAGTGATAACATAAGCCATGGTATTGACTCCTCTAACAAATTGTTACCCCGACTATATACCTCCAAGCCATCTTAGTCAAGGAAGAATATCGAGAAGAAATATGCTAGAAAACATACCATTATTGATATGTATGGAAAGGACATAATATTTCCTACAATCAAATAAAAGCCTTCCATTTCACTAGGATACCGACCAGCCTTGCCAGAGATTGGGCGGGTCGGTATCATCTGTGGAGTGGAGGATCTAAAGGTGAAGAAGCTTGTCTTGGCAGAGAAACCGAGTGTGGGGCGCCAGCTCGCCCAGGCGCTCGGATGCAACCGGCGCATGGATGGATACATGGAGGGTGACGCCTATATCGTCACCTGGGCCCTGGGCCATCTGGTCGAATTGGCCAACCCCGATGTCTATACCGAGCGGTGGCGGCGCTGGAGCTTGAAGGACCTGCCGATGCTGCCGTCCACGTTGATCCAGGTGCCCATCGAGCAGACAAGCGGGCAGCTGGAGGTCGTCAAGACCCTCATGGCCCGCAGCGATGTCTCCACTCTGGTCATCGCCACCGATGCCGGGCGTGAGGGGGAGCTGGTGGCCCGTTGGATCATGAAGCTTGCCGGCTGGCAGGGGGCCACCGAGCGCCTCTGGATCAGCAGCCAGACCAGTGGCGCGATCGCCGAGGGGTTTGCCAATCTCAAGGAGGGGTCGCTCTATGACAACCTCTATGAGGCGGCAGAGAGCAGGGCGGCAGCAGATTGGTATGTGGGGATGAACGTCACCCGGGCGATGACCTGCGCCTATGATGCCCGCCTCTCGGCCGGGCGGGTGCAGACACCGACCCTTGCCCTGATGACCAGCCGCGAGGATGAGATTGAATCGTTCGCCGGCGCCTTCTATTGGACGCTGCGGGCAGACTTTACCCACTTCTGGGCCTCCTACTACCCTGAGCCCACCTCGGTGCGGATCACCGACGAGGCGCTTGCCACACGCCTTGAGACCTCGTTGCCCGCGCGCGAGGGACGGGTCGTCTCAGTTGAGCGGGCCGACCGCGCTGAGGAGCCCCCCCTGGCCTACGACCTCACCGAGCTGCAGCGCGATGCCAACCTCTTGCTCGACCTCAGTGCAAAGGAGACACTCGATACCCTGCAGGGCCTCTATGAGCGCCACCGGATCGTCACCTACCCGCGAACCGATAGCCGCTACATCACCGCCGATATCGTCCCGACGCTGAAGAGTCGCCTGGCCGCTTTGTCACGCACCCCCTTTGCCCCCCTCTCCCAGCGCTATATTGAAGAGGGGTTCCGCATCGACGAGGAGCGCTTTGTCCAGGATGCAAAGGTCGGCGACCACCACGCCATCATTCCCACCGAGGAGATGGTCGACCTCTCCCGCCTCTCGGCGGTGGAGCGCTCCCTCTTCGAGCTCATCGCCCTGCGCTTCTTGGAGGTGCTCAGCGGCGACTACCGCTACCAGACCACCACCGTCACCATCGATGTGGACGGCTACCCCTTCAAGGCACGCCTGACCGTCCCAGTCGAGCAGGGGTGGCGTTCGGTTGCCGCCCTCATCGGAAAGCGCAGTGCCCAGGCGGATGCCACTGCGGACGAGGAGAGTGCCAGCCCCCACCTGCTCACCCTCTCTGAGGGGGACCGCCTCATGGTGGCACAGACGAGGCTGAGACGGCTGGCCACCTCACCGCCGCCACGCTACAGCGAGGCGACACTCCTCTCTGCCATGGAGCATGCAGGGCGCCTGGTGGATGATCTTTCGATCAAACGCCAGATGAGTGGCGGGATCGGGACACCGGCAACCCGTGCCGACATCATCGAGAAGCTCATCCAGAACCACTACATCGAACGGGTGGGCAAGGAGCTGGTCCCCACCCCCCGGGGCAGGGAGCTGGTACGCCTGGTACCCGAAGAGCTGCGCAGTGTCCGCCTCACCGGGGAGTGGGAGCAGCGGCTGAGCAACATCGCCCTGGGAACCGAGGAGAGTGCCCACTTCATCGCCGACATCAAGGAGAACACCAAGGCCCTCGTCTCCCAGGTGATCTCTAGCGGCGAGGTCTTCAACCCGAAGTTCATCGATTCGAAGCGTTGCCCCCACTGCGAGGGACCGATGATGAAGGTCATCGACCCCTTGGGGCAGAACCACTACATCTGCCAGCGTCTCTCCTGTGCCTATGAGGAGCGGGAGATCAAGAAGCGGGTCTTTGATGAGGCCGCGCCCGTGGTCGCCAAAAAGCGGGTGGTGGTCAAGAAGGCCGAGGAGGGGGAGGGGAAGAAGCGGGTGGTGCTCGTGAAGAAGAGAGATGAGGCAGAGACACGCCCCTACCACTGGGAGACGGTCATCGAGGTGGTGCGCCCGAGCAAGCGGCAACGACGCGATGAGCGGGCGAGAGAGGAGCGGGGCGGGTGGAAGAGTGCCCACGGCTCCCCCCATCTGGTGGAGAAGACCCCCTCGGGGGGCGGCTCCATCGCCGATTTCATGAAGGCGCGCGAAGAGCGGGACCGAAGGGACCGGAAAAAAGGGAAAAAGTAAGCATATTTGTTACAATAAAAACAAACTGTTATACTATAGACACAAATGTTGCATTCTGCTAACCTTTGGCTCATGTCATCGGGGGTGCAATCCCCCCTTCAAGGAGATGGATCTGCATGGCAACAATCAATGCAAACTTCAATAAGCTGGCAAGTGGGTATCTCTTCCCGGAAATCGCACGACGCACCGCCCAATGGCAGAAGCGCAACCCCGGCATCCCGGTCATGCGCCTGGGCATCGGCAACACCACCGAACCGCTGCCCCCGGCAGTGCGGAGAGCGATGAAGGAGAAGATCGACAAGCTCGGCGACCGTACCACCTACACCGGCTACGGCGATGAGCAGGGCGATACCTACCTCAGGGAGGCGATGGTCAAGTACTACCAGCGATGGGGTATTGCGCTTGAGCCCACCGAATTCTTCATCAGCGACGGGGCGAAGAGCGATGCAGCCAATATCCAGCAGATCTTCGGGCCCGACAATATCGTTGCCATCCAGGATCCTGCCTATCCGGTCTACGTCGACTCCAACGTCGTCGGCGGGCGCAGCGGCGCCTACAACAGCGAGCGGGGCCAGTACGATGGGTTTGTCTACCTCTCCACCAGTGAGGAGGGGGGCTTCATCCCCACCCCTCCCGAGGAGAAGGTCGACCTGATCTACCTCTGCAATCCCAACAACCCCACCGGAGCGGTGGCGAACCATGCGCAGGTGAAGGCCTTCGTCGACTACGCCATCGCCAACAAGGCGGTCATCATCTACGACAGTGCCTACAGCGAGTATATCACCGAGGAGGGATTCCCCCGGTCGATCTACGAGGTGGAGGGGGCCAAGCGCTGCGCCATCGAGATCTCCAGCTTCTCCAAGTTCAGTGGGTTTACCGGGGTGCGCCTCGGGTGGACGATCGTTCCCCACGAGCTGGAGTGCGAGGATGGGGCGGCGGGGGTCCTCAACGGCCTCTGGAACCGCCGCCAGTGCACCTTCTTCAACGGTGCGAGCAACGTCAGCCAGAGCGGAGCCTATGCCGCCCTCTTCGGTAAGGGCTACGAGGAGAGCCGGGCGTTGGTGGAGTACTACCTCGGCAATGCGAAGATCATCCGCGATGGCCTGACCAGTCTGGGCCTCACCGTCTACGGGGGGACCAACAGCCCCTATATCTGGGCGAAGACCCCCAACAATATGGATAGCTGGGCGTTCTTCGACCTCTTGTTGGAGCGCTGCCACGTGGTGGTCACCCCCGGCGGCGGCTTCGGGCCGGCGGGGAAGCACTACGTGCGCTTCTCATCCTACGGCCATCGTGAGGATGTCGAACAGGCAATGAAGAGCGTGAAGGAGAATGCAGGCATATGAGTGAAAAGAGACTACCCCTGGGCCACGGTGAGCTGTTGGAGCTCGCCGGTCAGCTTCCCACCCCATTCTATCTCTATGATGAGGCGGCGATTGTGGACAACGCCCGCGCATTCAAGCGCCTCTTCAGCTGGGCGCCGGGTTTTACCAACTACTTCGCCGTCAAGGCGTGTCCCAATCCGACGATCGTCAAGCTCCTCGGCGAGGAGGGCTTCGTGTCCGTCTTCGCCGTCGTGGACTCCGCGACGGGCAAGGTGCTCGCCGGGCCCCAGATCCTCGCGCGCGGGTTCGCCGAGGACGACAATGCCCCCCCCGCCGATGAGTTTCGTGCAGCCTATGAGATGGGCGCGATTATAAACCTCGATGACATCACCCACATCGACGCCCTCGAGGAGGCGATCGGCACCTTCCCCAAGACGATCTGCTTCAGGTACAACCCCGGCCCCGACCGGACCGGGAACGCCATCATCGGCAATCCGGTGGAGGCGAAGTACGGGGTGACCAGCGACCAGATCGTCGACTGCTACAAGATTGCCAAGGCCAAGGGGGTCGAGCGCTTCGGCCTCCACACCATGGTGGCCTCCAATGAACTCGATGGCTCCTACATCGTCGAGACCGCCCGGATGCTCTTCAACCTCGCGGTGAGGATCAAGGAGGAGGCCGGGGTGCGCATCGACTTCATCGACATGGGCGGCGGCATCGGCATCCCCTACAAACCCGGGGACAAGCCGATGGACCTCTCCCAGGTCTCCGCCGGGATGGAGCGCCTCTACAGCACAATCATCAAGGCCAATGGCCTCGACCCCCTGGAGATCTACTTTGAGTGCGGGCGGGTCATTACCGGCCCCTACGGCTACCTGGTCAGCAGGGTGCTGCATGTGACGAGCAAGTACAAGGAGTACGTCGGCCTCGATGCCAGCATGGCAAACCTCATGCGCCCGGCCCTCTATGGCTCCTACCACCACATCACCGTGCTCGGCAAGGAGAGGGAGAAGGCGGACCACATGTACGATGTCACCGGTTCGCTCTGTGAGAACAACGACAAGTTCGCCATCGACCGGATGCTGCCAAAGATCGAGAAGGGCGATGTGGTGGTGATCCATGACAGCGGGGCCCATGGCCATGCGATGGGATTCAACTACAACGCCAAGCTGCGCAGCAGTGAGTACCTCCTCAGGCGCGATGGCTCGGTTGACATGATCCGGCGGGCCCAGACCTACGACGACTACGTCGCCACGCTCCGCTTCGAGGGTGCGCCGGTGGTCGTATGATGAGGCATAGCTACCACCAGCGTGTCTACTACAGCGATACCGACTGCGGTGGTATCGTCTACCATGCACGCTACCTCGACTTTGCCGAGCATGCCCGCACCGAGATGCTGCGTGAGATCGCCTCTCGGCACAACCTCGAGGGGGCACAGTCCACCCTCTTCGAGTCGCTGAACCTCGTCTTCGTCGTCAAGTCGATCAGCTGTGACTACCAGAGCCCCGCCTACCTCGATGACCTCTTGGAGGTGGAGACGGTGGCCGAGTCGATCAAGCGCTTCTCCTTGGTCTTCCGCCAGACGGTGAAGCGAGGCGACGCGGTGCTCTGTGTGCTGAAGGTCAGGGTGGGGGCGATCGATGCCACGACACGTCGCCCCACACCGATGGGAGAGGACCTACTCGCCGCCTTTGAGCGTGAGGGGCATGGTACAGAGGAGTGAGGTCGACCCCATGCTCCCGAGCGTGGGATGGTTGATGATTACATCATAACGGTGGGTGCCGGCGGCAGGGGTCGAGACGAAGGTGCTCGACCCGCTTGCCACCTCTACTCCTTCGCAATACCAGGTGATATCCAGGTCCTCAAGCTGTATGCCCTCGGCCAAGGCGATGGGCTGCCACACCATGGTCACCGCCTCCCCACTAACCGGGGGGTCGGGGGTCGCGCTCACCGTCCCCTCAATGGGCAGCCCGGTCTTGTTGACCACCACCAGCGTATAGGCGGTGGAGAGGTCCCCGATGATGAGGTCGATGGTCCCGTCGCTGGTGGTGTTGTCGATGATCCGCACAGCCTCACCGGCGCCGCTGACCGCCGTCTCCTGGCTGAAGAGGCGGACGCGGACAAAGTAGGAACCCGCTGCCAGATTTGAGGAGATGGTGGCCGATCCCGCCTTCTTGTCCACCACCAGGGGATCGATCGCCACCTCTTTAAGGTCCTGGTCGTAGAGGATACACTCCACCCTCACATCATCGGCAACCTGGCCTGGATCCCACATGAGGGTGAGGTCGAGCGCCCCGCTGCCCACCAGCGTGCCCAACTCCACGGTGGTCCGATTGGTCTTCGCACTCAGCAGGGCGGTGGTACTGCCGTAGACGAGGGCTGTATCGCTGCTGTTGTACGCCGTCGCCTTGATGGTCCACCACCCGGTGGAGAGGTTGCCGAGGAGGACCTCTTTATCATGGGTGGTGATCGTGACGGACTGCTCCTTGGGCCCGTCTGCCTCGATGACGAAGTGGTCGATGGTGAGATCTCCCGAAGTCGGGATCAGCGAGCGCTGGGAGAAGCGGGGGGAGGTGAGGTGCAGACGGAGGTCGGTGGTACTCTCCCCGGCCTCCTGGCAACCGATGAGGGTGAGTGCCACAAGGGCGATGGTAAGGAAGCGAAAGATTTTCATGGTAGACTCCTTCTTTGTGATACCCCCTTAGGGGGAAAGGGAGGAGGTTTGCTTCAAACGGGACTATGATAGAAGGGGTCGGTTCACTATACTCAAGCCATGAGTGCAGAGATGATTCGAATAGGTCAAGGTGGGATGGACACAGCCCTCCCGATCCCGTTGCTCCCCCAGTGGGGGGAGTGGGAGGGGATCGAGGCGAGTGTGCGCCTCCGCCGGGAGGGGCAACGCCTCCATGTCAGGTTCATGGTCCGCGAGCGGGAGCTCAGGCGGATGGTGACAGCCCACAACGACGCGGTCTGGAAGGATAGTTGCGTCGAGGCCTTCCTCCAGCGCGAGGGCAGGGATGAGTATGTGAACGTCGAGTGTTCCGCTTCGGGCAGGATGCTTGTCGCCCGGGGCCCTGGGCGGGCGGATCGAACGTTCTTTTCCCCCTCCTATATCGATACCATCCCCCTTGGGGTGACGATTCTGGAGAACTCCAACCTACAGAGCCGGTGGCGTGCTGACCTGGTGCTCGACCTGGTCGGCCTTGGCCTCTCTGAGGAGGGTGAGCGGATGGAGGATGTCAGGCTACGGGGCAACTTCTACAAGTGCGGTGACGAGCTTGCCGTCCCCCACTACCTTGCCGCCGGTGAGATCATGACCAGCGCACCGGACTTCCACCGCCCGGAGTACTTCATCCCGCTCACGTTTGTCGAGTAGCGGGATTGTACGCCTCCCTCCCCTCCAGGATCTCGGCTTCGAGGAGCTTGGAGAGGGCGAGGTGGGCGAGGTTCTGGCCAAAGACGGCGGTGACGGTGGGCAGGCTTCCGAGGACGTTGCGTCGTCTGCCCTGGTCGCTGATCTGCTCATTGAAGTCGGCGTGCTCCTCCTCTTCGGGGTTTCTGTAGGTGTAGTGCACCTCTTCGGGGCTAAAAATCACCTCGATGCCCCGGCCCACGCCGCGTCGCTTGAGCTTGGCCCGCACCGCGCGTGCCAAGGGGCACCCCCAGCTCTCCATCAAGTCCGCTCTGCGTACCAGGAAGGGGTCGCGCCTCAGGGCAGCCCCCATGCTGCTGATGATGGGAATGCCACGTTTGTACGCCGCCTCGAGGAGGGCACACTTGGGATTGAGTGAGTCGATGGCGTCGATGACCAGATCGATCGGGCCCTCCAGCACCCTGTCGACGGAGTCGTTGTTGACAAAGAGGGGGAGCACATCGACTGTGCAGTAGGGATTGATGGCCTTGATACGTGCATGCGCCACGTCGGTCTTGCTCTGTCCGACCGTCTCGTGGGTGGCCAGGACCTGTCGGTTGATGTTGGTGATGCCCACCGTGTCGAAGTCGACGATGCGCACCCAGCCGACACCGCTGCGTACCAGGGACTCCAGGCACATGCCACCGACTGCGCCCAAGCCGACGATGACGACGCGCTTTTCATGAAGGGTGGTTACCGCCTCGTCACCGAGGAGTCGGCTGATTCGTAAGAATTGCTCGCTTTGCACGGTTGTTCTCTACCACACTCTCCTCACTTAGTCCAGTCAGGCGGGCAAATGAGCGGATGTGCTCCTCAAGGAACGGTGCATAGAGCGCCTCTTCCCCCTCCCAGTCACTCTCCAGGACCCACTCGGTGGCCAGGAGTGCCGAGCCCTCCCTGCCAATCTTGCTGGAGTAGAGGCGCGGGCCATAGGAGATGATTACACCGAGGCGACCCGCCTCCATCCGGCTCTCCCGGCTGGCGGTGCAACCGTGCCAGATGAGGGGAGGCAGATGGCCCTTGCGGGCGGCCAGCAGCGCCAAGAGCTCACCGTCGGCTCTCACACAGTGGAGGCTCACACTGCGACCCAGCTCCCATCCAATCGCCAGGACCTCTTCGAGGAAGCGGCGTTGCCCCCCCAGGTCGGGGAAGCGCCGGTCGAGGCCCACCTCCCCGATCTGGAGGCGTGGATCTGCCTTCAGGCGATCATAGAGGAGGGAGGGTGGGGGGAGCTGCCCGCTGGCCAGGGCCCCGAGGGAGAGGACAGCCATGCCGGTTGGCACGGTATCCCACTCCTTTGTTGTACTGGTGGCATAGAGGGCGTCCTGGTCGCAGTGGCCGTCGCTGCTGATGTGTCGGTGGGCATCGAACATACTCCCTTCTCCTACAGGGCGAGTGCCGCCCAGGTGGTGACGATCGAGAGCAGGACCGGGATGACCATCCCGTTCTTGCGCCAGGCAAAGAGGGAGGCGACGGCGATACCGGCCAGGCCGGCCCACCAACGACCGGGGTAGTCGATGATGACCCCTGGGAAGATCAGGGGACCGAGGGCGGCGATGGGCAAGAGGCGCAGGCTCTTGGCGAGGAAGGGGGGCAACTTCTCCAGCCAGGTGGCGTAGTAGGGCAGGAGGCGGACTATGATGGTTGCCAGGCTGCTGATGAGGATTGGGATCATGGGACTCATAGGCCTGCCTCCTCGTCGATGAGGGCGGCCCCGACAAAGGTTGCCGTGAGCATCGAGATGACGAACGACCAGCCGACCGGGACAGCCAGGCGGGTGGACAGGAGGGTGTGGAGGCCGCCGCTCAGCGCTGCGATGGCGAGGGCCTTCACCCCCTTTTGGCGGACCTGCTGGGTCAAGAGGACGGTAAAGAGGGCGTAGAGGGTGACCCCGACAGCAAGCTGGAGAAGCGAGGGCAGGATCATGCCGATGAGAAAGCCGGTGGCGGTGCCGCCGACCCACCCGAGGTATGAGGTGCCTTCAAGGCCGAAGAGGTAGGAGGCGGTCAGCATTTCCCCGTTGAGTACGGCGACAGAGAAGACCTCGTCGGTGGTGCCGAATGCGATGAAGGGTCGCTGCCATCCTCTGATGGCGGGGTCGAGCTTTCTCGAGAGCTCGGCGCCCATGAAGACGTAGCGCATGTTGATGAGCAGGACACTGATGAAGAGCTCGGCGAGCAGGGCGCCGCTGCCCATCAGGCTGGCGGCGAGGAACTGGCCGCTTCCTGCAAAGTTGGTCACCGAGAAGAGGATGGCGTGCCAGGCCCTCAAGCCCAGGTCCCGACAGACGAGGCCGAAGGCGAGGGCAGTGGGGAAGTAGCCGATGAAGATCGGCAACCCATCGTGGAATCCCTGCTTGAAGGTGAGTGTTCGGGCCATGGCACCACGATAGTCATTATCAGGTTTTCCTGCAAGGTGGTTTATGCTACAGTGGACCATCGGAGGATGATGAAATGGCACTCTATATTACCAATACCGGGCTCGAGGCCCTCGTGGTGGATGGCGCAATCGATGAACGGCAGTTGTTGGCGTGGTATGAGGAGGGGGAGACGGTATCGGCCCAGGGCGGCTCGTACCGGACAGTGGTCCTTGAAAGCGGGCTAGCCATCATCTTCCGTGTCGTCGAGGATGAGATCGTGGGCATTGACATGCACATGAAGGGCCGGTCGATCTGGACAGGGAAGCCACTCTTGCGCGTCGGTGAGCAGGAACCACTCTCCATCACCCTCCTGATGACCAGCCAGAGCGAGCGGAGCGCCTTCATCGCAACCCTCGTCCATGCGGCGACACTGCCTCAGTTCGATGAGGATTCGGCCCTCGACCTCCAGGTCTGCGCCTTCGTCCAGGCCCTCGATATCTATGACAGCCGTGCCTCCTACGAGGAGGCGACGCCCCTCGAGATGCAGATCGGGGACAAGAAAATCCTGCCGTACAACTTCATCATGAGCCGGGATGAGGCGATAGCAGAGGATGAACGGGAGCGCTTTGCCCTCGCCCAGACCCTGGTTCTCATCGCCGCCCCTGTGATCGCGGTGGAGACGCGCTCCCACGGCTTTGGAGAGAGCAGCTGCATAGTTGCCACCGTGGGTACCGAGATGGGCCACCTCGACTTGGTCTTCAGCGAGAGCCAGGTCCCCACGCCGCTGAAGAAAGGCGCCTAAGCCATGTCCTTCGGCACCCAAGACGACAGCGATGAAGTCATGAACGAGATCAACATGACGCCCCTGGTGGACGTCATGCTGGTGCTGCTCATCATCTTCATCATCACCGTGCCGGTGATGAAGCACTCGGTCAACATCGACCTGCCGCGCGCCGTCAACACGCCCGAAGATGCCAAGCCGGACACCATCCAGCTGGCCATCCTGCCCGACGGCAGCTACAACTGGAATGGCAAGGCCGTGACCGACGCCGAGCTGGAATCCAATATGCAGGCCGAAGCCAGCAAGGAACCCCAGCCCGAGCTGCACATCCGCGGTGCCCGCGATGTGAAGTACGAAAAAGTGGCCCAGGCCATGGCCGCTGCCCAGCGCAGCAACCTCAAGAAGATCGGCTTCATCACCGACCAGGTGGGCGAGTAAACCGCTCCCCCTCCCAGCAAGGGCTCCAGCAGGAGCCCTTTTTTGTTGCCGGCTGCAGACCAGATCAGGTTTACCCGCAGTGACGCCCAAGCGACGCCAGCAGCCCGCTTGCCCTGCCTAAACTGGACCGCAGGACAAGCGCCGTGGCGACCTGTACTGGCCGAAGCAGCGGCGGGCAAACCGACCATCACCAGCGCCTCCCCCAACTATCACTAGATTGAGGAGACACCGATTGATGAAGACGTCCCGCAACCCGACATTTCCCGCGTCTTTGCGCCGGCGCCACATGCTGCGCCTGGCCGTCGCCAGCGCCGCTGCCAGCGGACTGCCGCTGGCCTCCGTCGCCCATGCGGCCAGCGACAAGGCGGCCTTCCCGACCAAGGCCCTGCGCGTGGTCGTTCCCTTTGCGCCGGGAGGTGCCACCGATGTGCTGGCGCGCAGCGTCAGCGACCGGCTCGGCCAGCAGCTGGGACAGCCGGCCATCGTGGACAACCGCCCAGGCGCGGCGGGTTTGCTCGCCTGCGATGCGGTCGCCAAGGCAGCGGCCGATGGCCATACGCTCACACTGGGCACGACCAGCACCATGCTGTCGAACCAGTTCATGTTCAAAAAGCTCTCCTATGATCCGCAAAAGGACCTGGTGCCCGTCATGCGCATCTGCTGGGCACCCATTGTGCTGGTGACCAATGCCCAGATTCCGGTGCGCAATCTGCAGGAGCTGATGGCCTATATCAGCGCCAACAAAGGCAAGCTCTCGTATGGCAGTTATGGCATTGGCTCGCAGGGCCATCTGGTGCTGGCCAGTCTGAGCAACCTGACCCAGGCCGACATGAGCCACATCGCCTACAAGGGCGAGGCGCCGATGGTGCAGGACCTCGTCGGTGGCCAGTTGATGATGGGTATTGGCAGCATCCTCTCACTCAAGCAGCATATCGACAGCGGCAAGCTGCGCGCGATCAGCTTTACCGGGCCCAACCGCGTGCCCGCGCTGCCCGACGTGCCCACCTTCGCCGAGCAGGGCCACCGGGAAGATGCATTCACGATCTCTGGCTGGCTCGGCATAGCGGCCACGGGTGGCACCCCTGCCGCTGTCGTCGAGCAGTTGGGTGCCGAGGTACGCAAGGCGCTGCTGACCCGCGAGGTGAATGCCCGGGTGCTGATGGCCGGCTTTGTGCCCTTTACCGATGACAGCCCGGCACGCTTTCAGGACGACTGGAAGCGCGATCTGCCGATCTGGAAAAAGCTGCTGGTCGATGCCGGCGTGCAGCCCACCTGAGCCCTCGCACCCCTTTTAGCGCCTCTGCCAGCGCCCAAAAAGGCAGCCAGCCACGGTCGGCAATGCCTGCACCGTGGCTTTTTGACTTTTACCAAGGCAAATTTCAAATAAACACTGGACTTCACGAATACGAATCGTTATCATTTGCTTCAGTTTTATCCCTGTGAGCACCGCCATGCAAACCATCGCCCGACCCGCCACCCCGCTCGCCGCCGCCAGCAAGAGTGCCAGTGCGTCCCAAGGCCATGCCACGCCATCGGCCGCGCTGGAAAGCAGTACGCTGCTGCAAGGCGCCAAAGCGGTGTCCATCGTTCACAACGGCGCCATCTACCGTCTGCAGACCACCAAGCTCGGCAAGCTGATCCTGACGAAATAAGCCCCAGGCTCTGGCAGCCGCTTGCCGCGCTGCCCGCTTGCGCGCCAGCGCAAGGCTCCGCGCCCGGCAAAAGCCAACTTCTTGAAGTTGGCTTTTTTATGCCTGCGGGGATAGGCGTGCCGGGGGCTTGCTACACACCCAGCGGCAAATCCGCATGCTTGAGGGTGCGCAGCACAAAGCTCGACTGGCTGTGGCGTATGCCTTTGATCTTGTAGAGCTTCTCGCGCAGCAGGCGCTCATAGTCGCGGGTGTCCTTGACGACAACGCGCAGCAGGTAATCGTACTCGCCGGAGACCAGATGCGCCTCCACCACCTCCGGGATGGTGGCCAGCAACTCCCCAAATTTCTCCAGCGTGTTGTCGCTGTGGCTGTCGAGCGTGACCATCACCAGCACCGTATCGCCCAGCCCCAGCGCCTGCGGCGACAGCCGCACCGAATAGCCCTGGATGACCCCGGCCTCTTCCATCTTCTTGATGCGGCCCCAGCACGGTGACGCGCTCAGTCCCACCGCCTGGCCAATCTCCTGCAGGCTGGCGCGGCTGTTGTGTTGCAGCTGGCGCAGAATTTTGCGGTCTAGCGTGTCAAGAAGCATGATTTTCTGCCAGAGTGTTAAATATGGAATATTTTTCTATATTAATGGGTTAATAACAGAAAAACAAAATATTTTTTGCGATGCAAACCCGCATACTTTCTGCATCGAAACACTTTTACCGAAGCCTCTTTCTGGCAGAGCCTGCTTACCGGCAGCCCCTCTCTCCATCAGCCCCCAGGCGGTTACCGCTGCCATGGGGGCTGTTGCATTGCGCCGCCGGCTCGCCCTTTATGTAACAAAACTATTGCATTTGTGCCTCCGCTCCTGTGCATGCCCTGAACCTGCGCCATGGCATAGTGGCGCCCTGGAACAACGACAACAGACCGCCCGCCATGCGTTGAAGAGTTGGGAAATCAGCGCGTGCGAATGGTCAATAAGCAGCTATGTTTAAGCGACTCAACGAACTGTCTGAAAGCCATGGCGCCCTGCGTGCTGGTAAAGGCATGGTGGCCGGCGTCATTGCACTGATCCTGGCCGCCCTGTGCTTTTTGGGCGTGCTGGCTTTTCATTTTCCGCAGTATCTGACCACGCCCGAGCTGCGCCGCAGCTACAACGTCGATGTCATGCGCCAGCTGCTGTTTTGGAGCATGGTGATCGCAGGCGGCCTGTCCGTGGCCCTGATGGTGCTCGGCCGGGTGCGCTGGCTGGCGGCATCCGCCTTTGGCCTGGTGCTGCTGTCGGCGATGCTCGGTGGCCACAAGGTGCCGGTCGGCAGCTTCGCTACCGACACGCCCTATATCGGTCTGGATTGGTTCATCCTCGATCTGCTGGGCAGCGCGCTGATCTTCATCTTCATCGAGAAGCTGTTCGCGCTGCGCAAGGACCAGCCGATCTTCCGGCCCGAGTGGCAGACCGACTTCCACCACTTCATCGTCAACCACATGGTGGTGGGCTTCGTGCTGCTGGCCACCAACCTGCTGGTGCACAAGTTCTTCGGCTGGGCCGCCAACGACGGCATCCGCGGCTGGGTGCAGGGCCTGAACTTCTGGGTGGCCCTGTTCCTCATCATCCTGGTGGCCGACCTGGTGCAGTACTGGACGCACCGCGCCTACCACGAGGTGCCGCTGCTGTGGCGCCTGCACGCCGTGCACCACAGCGTGAAGAGCATGGACTGGATGGCCGGCTCGCGCCAGCACATCCTGGAGCTGCTGATCACGCGCACGCTGGTGCTGGCGCCCATCTACGTGCTGGGGTTCAGCAAGGAAGTGATCGACGCCTACATCGTCGTCGTGGGCTTCCAGGCCGTGTTCAACCACGCCAACGTGAGCGTGCGCCTGGGGCCGCTGCGCTACGTGCTGGTCACGCCCAACTTCCACCACTGGCACCACAGCCAGGACCAGGAGGCGCTGGACAAGAACTACGCCGCGCACTTCGCCTTCCTGGACTACCTGTTCGGCACGGCCGTGAAGAGCGACAAGGCCTGGCCCGAGCAGTACGGCGTGCTGGGCGACTACGTGCCCAACGGGTTCATCAAGCAGTTCAAGTTTCCGTTCACCTGGAAGGGCTGAGTGGGGCCGGCAAGCGGCCGGCGGCTCATCCCTGCTGGATGTAACAGCGCTCCATCAGGGTCTCACGCAGACCCTGATGTTTTTTCACGACGCAATGACCGGGGGGAACAGGGCCTCACCCCTGCGCTGCCGCCATGCGACAGATAATGCGAACCATTCCCATTCCAACAGGTACGCATCCATGGCCACCCCGACCTCCCCGTTCGCCCTGCGCCCCACCGCCTTCTGGCTGGAGCAGCTGGAAGCCGCCTGGTGCGGTCCGCGCCGTCCCGGCGAGTGGATCACGGCGATCAACAACAATATCATCGGCGTCTATTACGTCGGCGCGGCCATGCTGTTCCGGCTCTCGCGCTTCGAGGGTGTGGGCTTTTTCGACGAGCGCTTTTTCCTGTACTACGAAGACGACGACCTCTGCCTGCGGCTGTTCCAGCAGCAGCGCCCCATCGTGGTGTGGCC
>CALFMX010000207.1 GCA_937902565.1 uncultured Spirochaetales bacterium | reverse complement strand
ATCTTCCCTTCGCTGAGCATCGTGCTCAGTGCCATATCATCCTCCTTGACCCGCTGGTGGGCCTGGCTCTGGTAGGGGGTGTAGCCGAACCTCGGTCCGTAGTGGGTGAAGTCACTGCTGGCGATGAGAGCCGCCCGCCCACGCTCAAGCGCATCCCGGCCGAGCTCGTCGATGAGGAGAGCGGCCATTGCATGGATGACCGAGGGATCACTGGTACGGGAGACCATGGCCAGGCTCACCGATGGTGGATTGTCGAGATGCGCAAGGTACGGCAGGACCATCTCCAGAGCGTGCTCACTCTGGACTGCTGAAAAGTAGCGGGACTCGCTGAAGCTGAAGTTCGTCACGGCCAACTCTCCGAGCGGGGTCTCACACGCCGAAAGCGGGGCACTGGCCAGTACATTCGGTGCAAGGTTTGCATAGTGGCTCGGGGAGATGATGGCCACTCGCTCCACTGCCGAGAGATCTGCGGCAAAGAAGGGGGCGATGCCATACTTGGAGTAGAAGAGACCGGCGTGGGGCAGTACGGCAAAGCGGTGGGCGTAGTCGACACGCTCCAGCGAGGCGACGGATCCATCGACCAATGCCCTCAACGATGTGGGGTCTGCAGGGTACCACGAGCCGGCGTATTGAGCCTTTCTGATCATAGGGACCTCCTCCCCAATGATAAACCAGCTGTGGTAAAACGCAAGCTATGGGATCTGGTCAGCCCACTGCCTCGATGGTCGCCTTGGAGAGCGACTGCCAGGTGCGGGTGAGAAACCTCGCTTTTCCGGTGATGGTGAAGGAGGCAAAGAGGCGAAGGTCCTCGCTGCTCGACCCGATGGCGATGTCGATAGCGCCGGGCTCGACCACCCTGCGATGCTCCCTGCCGATGAAGGAGAAGAGCTCACTGCTGAGGGTGAAGGTGAGGCGCTTCCGCTCCCCCGCTTCGAGGTGGACCTTGGCAAACCCCTTCAGCTCCTTGACCGGCCTCACTATGGAGGCGAGGCGGTCGGTGCTGTAGAGCTGGACGACCTCCGAGCCCGGGCGCTCTCCGCTGTTCTCCACCGTCAGGGAGAGGGTCACCGTCCCGGCGGTATCTACCTCGTCCCTGTCCAGGCTCAGGTCACGGTAGGTGAAGGTGGTATAACTGAGCCCATGGCCGAAGGGATAGAGGGGGACAAACTCCGCCTGTGTGGGGAGGCCCCCGGCCTTCTTGGCATGGTTGTAGGCGTAGGGGGCGCTTCCAGCGCTCTGGGGGAAGGAGAGCGTGCTCTTGCCTTGGGGGTTGTTCAGCCCGACAATCGTCCTGCCGATCGCCTCTCCCCCTCCCTCTCCCGGCAGCCACGCTGCAATGATGGCGCTCGCCTTCTCCTTGGCTGGAGAGATGTCGTAGGGGCGGCCGCTTGCCAATACGAGGACCACCGGCTTTCCTGTCTCCAGGATCCGGAGCATGAGGCGGTGCTGTACTCCCGGCAGGTCGAGGGTGGAGACATCAGAACCCTCCCCCACGGTCCCGTTTCCAAAGAGGCCGGCAAGATCGCCGACGACCAGGACGGTGACATCGGCCTCCAGGGCACACGCCACCGCGTCATCGAGGCGCGAGGTGTCGCTGCTGATGACCCGTGCCCCCTCCTCCTGCTCCGACACGTCGCCGGGAAAGAAGATCGCCCGCTCAACAGCATCTTCGTAGAGCATGCACCCCGGCTCATAGACGACGCGCTCCTTGGAGAGGAGAGTCTCGAGCGAGCGCCTTACCGTCTGGGCTGTCGCCGGCACACACGACTCGCTGTCCATGCTGCCGAGGAGGTGGATCGGAGGTGAATAGCCGCCGAACAGGGCGAAGGGGTGGTCGGCCAATGGTCCGATGAGGGCAATGCGACTGGATGCCGGGAGGGGCAGGATCCCGTCGTTCTTGAGCAGTACCAATGACTGCTCACCAGCCTGTACTGCCAGCTTATGGTGCTCGCTGCTTCCCAGGTCGATCGCCCCTTCATCGATATAGGGGTTGTCGAAGAGGCCTTGGCGCTCCTTCTCACAGAGGATGCGCACCACCGCCTCATCGATCGCCTCGATGGTCACCAGGTTGCGTTCAAGGGCGCTGTAGAGGCCCTCCTTGTAGACCGTGTAGCTTGGTAGCTCGATATCCAGGCCGGCATTGAAGGCGAGGGCCGCCGCTTCACCCTTGTCAGCGGCGAGGCGATGGTCGCCGGAGAGCTGGATGACGGCATCGTAGTCACTGACCACCAGGCCATCAAAGCCCCAGCGCTCCTTCAGAAGCCCGGTCAAGAGATCCCGGTCACAGGTGGTGGGGATGCCATCGATATCATGGTAGGCGGGCATCACCGAACCAATGGCGGTGTGCTGGATGACCATCTCGAAGGGAAGGCCGAAGATATTGAGCAACTCCCGCTCGCCGAGGTGGACCGGCGCATGGTTGCGCCCCCCCTCACTTGCCGAGTGGCCGATGAAGTGCTTGAGCGTTGCAAGCGGCATGCGCTCCTCGCCCTGCAAGCCGTTGACGTAGGCGGCGCCCATCACCCCACAGAGGTAGGGATCTTCGCCGAAGGTCTCCTCCAACCGTCCCCACCGTGCATCACGGGCGACATCGAGCACCGGGGCGAGGCCCTGGTGGATGCCCAGTGACCGCAGTTCGCTTCCTATTGCCTTCCCGATCGCCTCCACCAAGGACGGGTCCCAAGAGGAGCCGTAGTTGAGGGCAGAGGGGAAGATCGTGGCACCACGGGTCATCGCCCCGGTAAGGCACTCCTCATGGAGCATCGCCGGGATGCCCAGGCGCGTCTCGGTCACCAGATAGTGCTGGACTGCGTTGATCCCCTTCGCCTGCTGTCGCGGATCGTGGGCCATTGTCCCGTAAGGGCGCGTCAGCTGCCCGATGCCGTTACCCAGGACATCGGCCCTTCGATCGCCTTCAGGACGCTCCTTGACGCCGAATTCACGCACACCGAAGGTGCCGTCGACCTCGATCTCCAACCATGCCGAGACCAACTGGGCAATCTTCTCCCTGACGGTCATCGATTGTATGAGCTCTTGGACTCGCGTATGGATGGCATGCATGGCTTACTCCTTCAGCGCCCCGAGGGCGACTCCAGCAATAATATACTTGGAGAGGATGAAATAGATGACGAAGAGCGGCAGGACCGTCAGGGTCAGACCCAAGTAGACAGACCCGTATTCAGTCTTGTAAATATCGCCTCGCAGCAGGCTGACCATAATCGGCATGGTGTACTTCTCCTGTCGGGTGAGGAGGATCAGGGGGATGAAGAGGTTGTTCCAGCTGCCGACGAAGGTGAAGATCGCCTGGGTGGCCATCGCCGGCTTCATGATCGGCAAGACAATCTGGTTGAAGGTCCTGAACTCCCCCGAGCCGTCGATGCGGGCCGAGGCGACGATATCGAGCGAGAGGGAGGCCATCAGGTATTGGCGCATGAAGAAGACCATCGCCGGGGCTGCTATGGAGGGAAGGATCAGGGGCATGAGACTGTTGGTCCACCCGATGCGGTACATGAACTGGTAGAAACCGATACCCGAGACCTGCGCCGGGATCATCAGGACCGCCATGATGAAGGAGAAGAAGGCGCTGCGCAGGCGCCAGGTATAGGCGACCAGCGCATAGGCGGTGAGACTTGAAAAGTAGACCGCGCAGATGGTCGTGCCAATGCTGATGATCATCGAGTTGAAGAACCCGACCCAGGGGTTGAAGCTCTTGCCGGTGAGGATCCTCCAGTTGCTCAAGAGGTTCTTGCCCGGCAGCAGCGCCACCGACGACTGCTGGATCTGGTAGGTCGAGCGGGTCGCATTCATGATCATCACCCAGAAGGGGAAGATGCTGAGTAGCGAGAGGAGGATGCAGACGATGTAGATGATGGTCTTCATGGTGACCGTCGAGGCTTTCAGGCTCTTCATACCCTACCCCCTCTCCGCTTGAGCGCTCTTCTCTCCTTCCTCAGCTTCACCTCATCCTGGTCCCGCATGATGAAAAAGAGGGCGACGGAGAGGACGACGATGATCATGAAGACGATCATGCTTGCCGCCGAGGCGCGGTTGTAGAGGATGCGGCGGTTCGCCGGCCAGGCCCAGGCCCAGTTCAGCGTGTTGCCGATGCCTGTGGGGTCGGAGTTGTCACGCCGCCCCATCTGGTTGCCCGCCTGCGTCCAGGCGCCGGCGTAGATCCAGCAGCCGCAGGCCGTGGTGCCGTCGTCGCGCAGCTCGGCGAAGCCGGAAACCTGCTGGCCCGCGGGGCGCAGCACCTTGGCCGGGTCCTTGGGGTCGACCAGGTCCACGAGCGCCTTGCCGTTGTACTCCTTGGCGATTTCCTCGGAGCTGGGGTGCTCGGGGTGCGAATACTTCCAGTCCAGGTTCAGGATCGGATCGGCATAGGCACCGGCTTCCTTCTGGTACAGAGCCTTCAGGCGCAGGTGCAGGGCCGACATGATGGCAATGTCGGTCTTGGCCTCTCCTGGGGGCTCGGCCGCCTTCCAGTGCCACTGCAGCACGCGCGAAGAGCTGACGACAGCGCCGTCTTCTTCGGCAAAGCAGGTGGTGGGCAGGCGGAACACTTCGGTCTGGATGGAAGCGGAGTCCACGTCGTTGAATTCGCCGTGGTTCTTCCAGAAGGTGGAGGTCTCGGTCTGCAGCGGGTCGATGATGACCAGGAACTTGAGCTTGGACAGCGCGTCGCGGATCTTGCCGGAGTCGGGCATGGCCGCCACCGGGTTGAAGCCCTGGGCGATGTAGCCGTTGACCTTGCCTTCGTTCATCAGCTCGAAAATCTGCAGCATGTCGTACTGCTTGTCGAGCTTGGGCAGGTAGTCATAGGCCCAGTTGTTGTCCTTGGTGGCAGCCGGGCCCCAGAAAGCCTTCATCAGGCTGACGTGGAACTTGGGATAGTTCTGCCAGTAGCTCATCTGGTTGGCACGCAAAGGCTTTTGCGTGCGCGCGTCGATGTACTTCTGGTAGTCCTGCTCGCCTTGGTTGGCCAAGGTCAGGTAGCCGGGCAGCGCGTTGGACAGCAGGCCCAGGTCGGTCAGGCCCTGGATGTTGGAGTGACCGCGCAAGGCGTTCATGCCACCACCGGAGACACCGATATTGCCCAGCAGCAGCTGCACCATGGCGCCGGTACGCAGGATCTGCGCGCCGATCGAGTGCTGGGTCCAGCCCAGTGCGTAGAGGATGGTTGCGGCGCGGCCAGCCTGTGCCGTCGATGCGAGCTTTTCGCAGACATGCAGGAACTTGGCCTGGGGCGTGCCGCAGACGCTCTCGACCTTTTCAGGCGTGTAGCTGGCGTAGTGGCGCTTGAGCCATTGGTAGACGCAACGCGGGTGCTGCAGGCTCGGGTCGGTCTTGACGTAACCGTCCTCGCCCAGCTCGTAGTCCCAGCTGGCCTTGTCGTAGGTGCGCTTTTCGGGGTTGTAGCCCGAGAAGATGCCTTCGTCGAACGCAAAGTCTTCCCGCACGATGAACGTGAAGTCGGTGTAGTTGCGCACGTACTCGTGGTGGATCTTGTCGTTCGTCAGCAGGTAGTTGATCACACCGCCGAGGAAAACAATGTCCGAACCGGAGCGGATAGGGGCGTAGAAATCCGCCACCGAAGCCGATCGGTTGAAGCGCGGGTCGACCACCATGAAGTGAGCCTTGTTGTGCTCCTTCGCCTCGGTCACCCATTTGAAGCCGCAAGGGTGGGCTTCAGCGGCATTGCCGCCCATGATCAAAATAACGTCCGCGTTCTTGATGTCGACCCAATGGTTCGTCATCGCTCCACGGCCAAACGTCGGGGCAAGACCTGCCACCGTCGGGCCGTGTCAGACACGGGCTTGGTTATCGAACGCCAACATGCCCCAAGAGCGGGCCACTTTGTAGGTGATGTAACCGGCTTCGTTGCTGGAGGCCGAGGCGGCCAGCATGCCGGTCGAGGTCCAACGGTTCACCGTCAGGCCATCATCGGTCTTCTCGAGGAAGTTCGCGTCGCGATCGTCCTTGAGCAGCTTGGTAATGCGGGTCAGGGCCTCATCCCAGGACAGGCGCTTCCACTCGTTGGAGCCGGGCGCGCGGTATTCGGGGTAGAGCAGGCGGTTGGGGCTGTGGACGATGTCCAGCAGCGATGCGCCCTTGGGGCACAAGGTGCCGCGGTTGACGGGATGGTCGGGGTCGCCTTCGACGTGGATCACAGAGAGCTTGGCGTTCTTGCCGCCATCGCCCAGCGAGTACATCAAAATGCCGCAGCCAACAGAGCAATACGTGCAGGTTTGCCGTGTCACTGTGCTGCCGACCAGCTTGTACTGACGAACTCCGGCAAGTGCCGTGGCGGGCGAGAAGCCCATCACGGCCAGGCTGGAACCCGCCAGAGTCGAACCAGTCACTTTCATGAACTGGCGTCTGGAGAATTGCACCATGGGGTGTCCTTTCAACGAAGGATGCTTGTTTTCTATGCTTACGACACAAATTGTAGTCTTCTCCCTCTGAAAGCAGAATAGTTGGGCATTCCGGGTATTCGGCATGTTTGACAAATTGGTAAAAATGCGAGCGAGCAGCGTCCTCGCCACAAATACCAATACATTTCACAAACTTGCATGGAATTGTGAATAATATGCTTCATGAATTTCTTGCCGCCTGAATCCAAGGGGGAGACCATGGACCACCACAACGGGGCGGCGCGCCGTCCCTTTTTGCTCTGGGCGCTGTCGGCATCGGCGCTGCTGGCGGGTTGCGGCTCGTCGCCATCGCGCACCGCGCGGCTAGCGCCGGGCCGGCGCTCCGCCACGGAGGTGGCCACCTCGCCGCGCGTTGACACCGGTGTCGTGCCCGTCAATCTGGGGCTGAGCGGCGAGTTGCGGGAGGCGCTGTATGCGCGGGTCATGCTCGTCGTCAACACGCCCTACACCTATGGCGGCAACACGCCTGAAGGCGGCTTTGACTGCAGCGGACTGATCCAGTATGCGATCCAGGGCATCACCACGCGCCGCCTGCCCCGCACCACGGCGCAGTGGGCGGGCGTCAGCGCCGAGATCGACCGGGGCGACTTGCAGCGCGGCGATTTTGTGTTCTTCAACACCATGGGCGCGCGCTACTCGCACATGGGCATTTATGCCGGCAACAACCAGTTTGTCCATGCGCCGTCGAGCGGCGGCGTGGTCAAGACGGTGAGCCTGGACAATCCCTATTTCTCACGCCGCTTCACCGAGGCACGCACGATTTTTGACGCATGAGAATATTCATCGGCTGAATAAAACAAGAGGCAGCGCGCCCAAAACGGCGGCAAAGGCGGGGTCAGCGCCAGGCATAGGCACCCCAGGGGTGCGAGGCATCCTGCAGCCAGTGCTGCAACTCCTCCGGGTCCAGGCTGCGGCCCAGTGCGTCCGAACGGCCTTTGGCCACCCATTGTGCGCGGCCCTGGATATAGGCGCTGCCCAGCTCCTGCCAGTTGCCAAAGCAATCGCGGGCACGCGCGGCATTGAGCTGCAGCAGCTGCCACTGCTGCTCGGCGCTGAGCCAGCCGAGCATGGCTGCGGTGCGCACAAAAAAGGCAGTCCGGACGCAGGCAAAGGCCATCGCGGCACGCGCGTCATCCCCCGCCTGCAGCCGCTCCACATCCAGGCACCACCAGCGCGTGCGCATGCGCTCGG
>CALFMX010000206.1 GCA_937902565.1 uncultured Spirochaetales bacterium | reverse complement strand
TCGTTCGGCAGAATGGCGCATAATCGTTCGGCAGAATGGCGCATAATCGTTCGGCTTGCATGGACAAAACAGTATATCGAGTTTATGATATGTCAAGGAGGAGCGTATGTATGTTACCCGAACGCTTGAACAGAAAATCCTTACCCTCTCTACAACGTTTCCGATCCTGACATTGACCGGCAGTAGGGGAAGTGGGAAATCGACTCTGCTCACGCATTGCTTTCCCGACTATCGATACGTCTCATTAGAAGACCATGGCACCAGGGAGTTTGCCCTCCAGGATCCCCGGGGATTCTTGGAGAGTTTTGGGATCCACACCATCATTGACGAAGCACAACATGCGCCCAAGCTCTTTTCATATCTTCAGACGAAGGTGGACCGTGACAACACAGCCGGCAGTTATATCCTCTCCGGCTCCCATGAATTCTTGTTGATGCAGCACATCTCTCAAAGCCTCGCCGGACGTTGTGCGGTTTTGCAGCTTGCACCATTTTCAGTCGCAGAGCTGAGCGCTGCCTCCCTTATGCCGGAGGATTTGGATACCTGGCTTTTTCAGGGAGGCTACCCCCGCTTGTACCAGGCGGACATCGCCCCTCCTGATTACTTTTCCTCCTATATCCAGACCTATGTCGAGCGGGATGTGCGCCTGATCCGTAACATCACCGATCACAATGCGTTTGTTCGGTTCGTGAAGATCTGCGCAGGGCGCATCGGAGGCATGCTCAATTATCAAAGCCTTGCCCAAGACGCTGACATCTCGGTGCCGACTGCAAAGGAGTGGATCTCCATCCTGCAACTCAGCAACATCATATACCTGCTACAGCCCCACTACCGCAACTATGGCAAGCGCTTGATCAAGGCCCCCAAGCTCTACTTCTATGACACGGCGCTCGCCATAGCCCTTCTGGGCTTGAGCGAACAAGGCCAGGTGGCCACCCACTACCTGAGAGGCAATCTCTTTGAGAATATGGTGGTCAGCGAGTATGTGAAGCTCTTCCTCTTCCAGGGGCGAGTCCCTCCTCTCTCCTACTGGAGGGACCGCACCCAACGGGAGGTCGATCTGTTGATCGAAGATGGGGCCACCCTCCATGCTGTTGAGATCAAGGCGGGGGCGACCATGCGCTCCGACCACTTTGATGGCCTCGCCTATCTCCAGGGCATCACACCCCTGAAACCAGAGTACTCATCAGTGGTCTGGGCAGGAGACCTTGAGGTGGAGACCGCTCATGGTAGATATATCAGCTACAAGCACATCGGGAGGGTGTAGGGGTGGATAGCGCTACAAAACTGTATTATTTACACAACATACTTAAAATTAATGGAAATAATAACAGAAAAATAAAGTATACTTTATAAACTTGTGTATTGAGACGGGATATAGTACCATGGAGGTAGATAAGGAAGACGCCATGCACACGTATATCGATCGACCACACTACCTAGAGCAGATGAAGCGGCTCAAGGATACCCAGATCATCAAGGTGGTGACCGGGCTGAGGCGCTCGGGTAAGTCGACCCTCTTTGAGCTGTACATCGAATATCTGCGCTCCATCGGGATCCCCGAGAGCCAGGTCATCCACATCAACCTTGAGGATCCTGCCTACTACCCACTCTCAAATTTCATGGATTTGTACACCATGGTCGACTCCCGCCTGACAAGCGAGCAGATGTACTATGTCTTCATCGATGAGGTGCAACAAGTGCCCCAATTTGAACGGGCGGTCTCGGGCCTCCAGATCAAGAAAAATGTCGACCTCTATCTCACCGGATCAAACGCCTTCCTCTTGTCAGGGGAGCTGGCGACCCTCTTGTCGGGACGATATGTTGAAATCAAAATGCTCCCACTCTCCTTCAGTGAATACCGCCAGGCGGTACACACACCCTCTGACCTCCCTTCGCTCTATCGCCAGTATGTGAGTTACGGCTCCCTGCCATACATCCTGCAGCTGAAGACGAGCCACGATATCCTGCTCTACCTTGAAGGAGTGTACTCCTCGATCGTGATGAAGGATATCGTCTCTCGCAATGCCATCAGGGAGGTGGGGCTCCTTGAGGATCTCATCCGGTTCATGGTGCACAATATCTCGAGTTTCACCTCTGCAGCCAAGATCGCCAACACCCTGACTGCAGGGGGGAGGACCATCTCCGCCGTGACGGTCGAGAGCTATCTGGCCTCTCTCGTCAACGGCTTCCTCCTCTATAAGGTTGGACGATGGGATGTGAAGGGGAGACGTCACCTGGCCAGTGGCAGCAAATACTATATCTCTGAGCTCGGGCTGCGTAGGTACCTGCTCGGTCAACAGGAAGCCGACCATGGCCACATCCTGGAGAACGTCGTGTTCTTGGAGCTGCTGAGGCGTGGCTATGAGGTGTATACAGGGCATCTGCGTGACGGGGAGGTCGATTTCGTCACATTCAAGGATGGCAAGCAAGTGTATTGGCAGGTGGCCTACACCGCGATCGACAGAGCCACCCTCGAGCGGGAGCTCAAGCCACTCTTGGCCATCAAGGACCACTGGCCCAAGGTCCTGCTCACCATGGACTTGGTGCCACCGGCTTTCCATGAGGGGGTGAGGCAGCTCAATGCCCTCGATTGGCTCATCGAGGAGTGAGCGCCTCTCAGGCGACCTTGGGGTGGGCAGATACACCGACTACACGCATATTGGGAGGGTGGTCCGCCTACAAAAGGCCCGGAGATCCATACATGCATGTTGCAATCTCCGAAGGAAGTCATAGAGAGTGAGCATGAAGAGACCGTGTCCATACATCCCTCGTGCCCTGGAGTCGACCGTCCTGCGTCTCTCGACGCAATATCCGGTCGTCAAACTCATCGGGAGCCGAGGAGCGGGCAAGACCACCCTGGCCCGCCATCTCTTTGCAGATTGGGCCTATGTTAACCTTGAAGATCCTCAGATGAGGATCTTCGCCCAAGAGGATTTGAATGGCTTCTTCTCCCAGTTCCCCGAGCGTGATCATCGACGAGGCCCAGCATGTCCCCTTGCTCTTGAGCAAGATCCAGGTCCTGGTCGATGAGCGGGGCCAACGCCCCGGCCAGTTCATCATAACAGAGAGCCATGAGGTGGTCTCGCAAAGCCTGGCAGGACGAGTGGCCATCGTGACGGTCATGCCACTCTCCCTTGCAGAGCTTTCAAACTATGGCTCTCCTCCGCTTTCGCGAGACGAGCAACTCGTGCGGGGCTTCATGCCCCGCTTGTATGCGGGCCCGGCGCTCGATACCACCGAATACTGGGCAGGCTATGTCGCTACCTATGTACAGAAGGACATCAAGACGATCGCCTCGGTACAGGATGAACTGCTCTTTCACACCTTCCTAACCCTCCTCGCCGGAAGGGTAGGAAGCCTGCTCAACTATACGAGCCTTGCACACGACCTCGGGGTGGCACAGAAGACCGTACAGCGGTGGGTGAGTCTTTTGGTCTCTTCCCATATCGTGTTCCTGCTGCCTGCATGGACACCAAGTAGGACCAGTGCCATCGTGAAGACCCCCAAACTCTACTTCTGTGATCCCGGCCTCGCTTCCTACCTCCTAGGGATCGGGGAGGGGTACCAGATGGCCCGCGATCCCCTGCGTGGTAATCTCTTTGAGCAGATGGTGGTATCAGAGGCGATGAAGAGGGCGCTGAATGCGTATCGCCAACCCTCGCTCTCCTTCTTCCGTAACAGCAGTGGCCTTGAAGTCGACCTCCTTGTCAGATGCCAGCGGCAGCTGACAGGCTATGAGATCAAGAGCGGGGAGAGCTTCTCCAAGGACCAGCTCTCCAATCTCCTCCAGTTTGAAGAGCGGTACCGCGAATACCTCGATCCCTCCCGAAGGGGAGGCCTCATCTATGCAGGGGAGGGGGAGCACCTCTTCCTGGAGCACACTGTCACGCCCTACCAGAAGGCAGGGCCTCTCTTCGAGCCGTGATGGGCTATACCGAGAGCAGGAACTGCAAAGGGGTGGCCTCTGATGGCATCAGGTGAATAGATCGCTATGGGTTCCGGTTCGAGTGAGTGTGAGGACAAGGACCTCAAGATCAATCCGATAGATGAGCAACCAGTCGCTCTGGATGTGACATTCACGATACCCGCTCCAATTACCAGTGAGTGCATGATCTCTCATGGTTTGGGGAAGTGAATTTCCGCTAGCGAGTGCCCGAATCACAGTATCCAATAATGCAACGTTAAGCATGCGTTTCATTGCTCGCTTATAGTCCTTCTTGAATTGAGACGTCCATGTTATGTCCAAACTCATCGCTTCAATTCCCTCAAAGCATCTTCAACATCTGCGTAACGGATGGCCTTAGGATCAGATATGATGCGATCAGCTTCGAGGATAGCAGCCAACGTCTCTTGGTTGGGATGGCTGAGGGAGATGGAGAATGGTATTTTTCCTTCTCGCAATGATTGACGGACGAAGATATTGAATGCCGTG
>CALFMX010000205.1 GCA_937902565.1 uncultured Spirochaetales bacterium | reverse complement strand
GCAACCGGCCCCACCACGGCCTTCAACGCCGATTCCATGCGTTCCCGCCACAGCGCGGCAAATTCGGTGCCGCGGCTTGTCATCGTTACGGTAGACATCGCCAGTCCCCTTCTCGTAGCGGCCGTCAGGCCTTGACCTTGAAACCGTCGGCATAGGCCGCGGGATTGCTGCCGTCCCACACCACGCCGTCGATCAGCGTGGACGTGCGCGTTTCACTGGCAGGCAGCGCCACGCCCGCGGCCTGCGCCGCCTGCTTGTAGAGGTCGATGCGGTTGATCTGCGTGGCGACCGCCTGGTAGTCCGGGTGTTCCTTGAGCAGGCCCCAGCGCTTGTGCTGCGTCAGGAACCACATGCCATCGCTCAGGTACGGAAAGTTGGCGGCGCCGTCGGCGTAAAAGCGCATGGCGTGCGCGTCCGACCATTTCTTGCCCAGGCCGTCGTCGTACTGCCCCAGCATGCGGTCCACGATGCCGCTGGCGTCCGTGTTGACGTAGGACTTGGCGGCGATGGTCTCGGCCGTCTTGCGGCGGTTCTCGGGCGAGGCGTCGATCCACGCGGACAGGTCCTGGACATAGCGGCCAGCATAGGGATTGTGGATGCAGGCGGCAATGACGATCTTTCGCAATGGCTCGCCATCCGCGGGCGCGCCGGTTTCTCCTGCCAGGGAATCCTCGATCTGCAGATACCACTTGCGGATATGGAAGGCGCTGAAATTATGGGTCTTCATAAGGTCCGTCTCTTGTTCAGGAAATGGAATGGGGTAGGGAGGGCCGCCTCACGAGCGCGGCCGACGCGACGACAATCCGGCGGTCACGTAGCCAGGCTCTGCAACCGGGATTGGGGGTGGGCCTTGATCGGCGCGACGAACGGTGTCCACGCCACCGAGGTGATCTCACTGAAATCACGCCACTCCTTGAACCAGCTGCGTCCGCCATCCATCGACCGGAACAGATGCCCATACTTCGTGCCGGCAAACACGAGCGACGGATCGGCCGCATGCACGCCGAAGGCCCAGAAGGTCGAGTTCGAGAACCCTCTGATCCTGCTTTCTGAGAAGAAGATCTCTGCCGTCCAGGACATCATTCCCGCTCTTGAGGCCTCTACCCAGCAGCGCCGCCCTCTCGTCATCATTGCCGAGGACATTGAGGGTGAGGCTCTCGCTGTCTGCATCCTGAACAAGCTCCGTGGTCAGCTTCAGGTCGCTGCCGTCAAGGCTCCCGGCTTCGGTGACAACCGCAAGTCTGTTCTCGGTGACATTGCTGTCCTTACCAACGGTACCGTCTTCACCGACGAGCTCGACATCAAGCTCGACAAGGCTACCCCTGATCTGCTCGGTACTACCGGCTCCATCACCATCACCAAGGAAGACACCATTATGCTCAACGGTGAGGGCAGCAAGGACGCCATTGCTCAGCGCTGCGAGCAGATCCGCGGTGTCATCTCCGACCCCACCACCTCCGAGTACGAGAAGGAGAAGCTCCAGGAGCGTCTTGCCAAGCTTTCTGGTGGTGTTGCCGTCATCAAGGTTGGCGGCTCCTCCGAGGTTGAGGTCGGTGAGAAGAAGGACCGCTTCGTTGATGCTCTCAACGCCACCCGCGCTGCCGTCGAGGAGGGTATCCTGCCCGGCGGTGGCACTGCCCTCATCAAGGCTTCTTGCCACGCCCTCAGCAGCGTCAAGCCCGCCAACTTCGACCAGCAGCTCGGTGTCACCATTGTCAAGAACGCCATCACCCGCCCTGCCCGTACCATTATCGAGAACGCCGGTCTTGAGGGCTCTGTCATCATTGGCAAGCTCACTGACGAGTTCGCTCCCGAGTTCAACAAGGGCTTCGACAGCTCCAAGGGCGAGTACGTCGACATGATCGAAGCCGGTATCCTCGACCCTCTCAAGGTTGTCCGCACCGGTCTCATCGACGCTTCCGGCGTTGCCTCCCTGCTCGGTACCACCGAGGTTGCCATCGTCGAGGCTCCCGAGGAGAAGGGCGCTGGTGGTCCTCCTATGGGTGGCATGGGTGGCATGGGCGGTATGGGAGGCATGGGTGGCATGATGTAAGAGACTGACGAAGATATGTGAAGTCTCTACGGAGGCTATTGTACCAAAATTTACGCGTTACTTGACACGTTGGAGCATTGCTTAGGTGTTTTGAGAAAAGGATATGGGAATCATGTGGCCTTACGAATCTCCGCTCTACTCACACTTGTGTAGAATTGTTCATCATACCCCCCCTTTATTTTCCTCAGTGGCGGATCCCCGCGAACAGGTTCACGGAAAAAAAAAGTTTGTATTATATAGTATAGCATGCGCTGGATGTACCAAAAGACTACCTAAAAAAAAGTTTACAACATTCAAGTTTATCGTGTGCCTGAAAAAAGATTGAATGAGACGTACTCTGAAGACGTAAACCCTTGCTGTGCACACCGTAGGCAGCCTCGGTTGAAGATTCGCTAAACAACTGCCTTGTATCTTACTCGTAATCACGGTGAGCCACGATTCCTTTCAAGGAGTGAGGATGGACATCAGAGCGGGTCACGTGGGG
>CALFMX010000204.1 GCA_937902565.1 uncultured Spirochaetales bacterium | reverse complement strand
TCCTGCCCTGCGCCTTGGCTCGGCTATCCATCACCACGATGCGATAGTCAGGTCTTTTCTTGCTGCCGAATCTCTTCAATCTCATGCGTACGCTCATCTCAATTCCTCCTGCGAATTCAACTCTACATTCCCATCTGTTTCAGCATTTCAGCTTGGTACTTTTTATTTTTTGTCAACTTACGCATGGTAAGTCGCAATTTCTCGAACTTCTTGATCAGGCGATTCACATCGCTGACCGTCGTGCCGCTGCCTGCAGCGACCCGTTTTCTCCTGGTCGGACCAAGTATACGGTAATTTGCCCGTTCAGCATAGGTCATCGAGAGGATAATCGCTTTCTCCCGGCGCATCTCCGCCTGGTCGATGTCATCCTCGCTGATCTGCCCCTTTGCTCCCGGGATCATATCGATCAACTGCTCGATTGAACCCATCTTGTCCATCGAATTGAGCTGGTCGAGGTAGTCCTGCAGGTCGAAGGTGTTCTTCGCCATCTTCTCCTGCATCTTGATCGCCTCTTGCTCATCATAGACCGACTGAGCCTTCTCGACCAGGGTGACGATGTCACCCATGCCGAGGATGCGGCTGGCGATCCGGTCGGCATGGAAGGGCTCGAGGTCCTCGACCTTCTCCCCCACTCCGATGAACTTGATCGGCTTGCCGACGACCGACCGCAGTGAGAGGGCCGCCCCTCCACGGGTATCACTGTCGAACTTGGAGAGGATCACGCCGGTGATACCGACCTTCTCCTCAAACTCCCGGGCGATGGTGACGGCGTTCTGTCCCGTCATCGCATCGGCGACGAAGAGGGTCTCGTCGGGCCTGAGGACATCGCGCACCCGCACGATCTCATCCATCAGCTCCTCATCGAGGTGCATCCGGCCGCTGGTATCGACGATGAGGGTGTTGTACTGCTCCTTCTTCGCTTTTGCCAGCGCTTCCTTGGCCACCTTGGCAGGGTTCTTCTCCCCTTCGAGGACAAAGACCGGCACACCGACCGCCTCGCCGAGGACCTGCAGCTGCAGGATGGCGGCGGGACGGACCAGGTCGGCTGCGACGAGCATGACCCGCCTGCCCTCCTTCTTCAGCCTGAGTGCAAGCTTGGCGGCAGTGGTCGTCTTGCCACTGCCCTGCAGGCCCATCATCAGGATGGTGGATGTCACATCGGGGCCACGGAGGGCGAGCTTCTGGCTCTCCTCATCACCGAGGAGGGCGACCATGCGGTCGTGGACAATCTTGATGAACTGTTGGGAGGGATCGACGGCCTTGAGGACCTTCTCCCCGAGTGCCTCCTCCATCGTTGCGTTGACGAACCGCCGCACAACACGGAGGTTGACGTCGGCATCAAGCAACGCCATCTTGATCTCTTCGACGGCGTCCTGGATATTTTTCTCGGTTATCTTGGACTTTCCACCCAAGGTTCTGAGGATGGAGGAGAACTTATCACTTATTGAATCAAACATTACCCTTCTCTATCTCTGGCCAAAGTGCCCAAGTCATACCTTATACCGTAGAGCGCGAGCCCTGTCAAGAAGTGGTGACACTGTGCCCCTCTGCATCGAAATCAACCGCCTCGCTCTCCTCGTTGAGGATGACGTCGCCACTTTCGAGGTGACCGATCTTGTAACTGACCATCGTCGAGACGCCCGGCTCCATCTGCGTGACGCCCAAAAGCGTCTGGCTGCCCATCACGGTATGCTTGTTGTGCGTGATGATGATGAACTGGCTCTTCTGTGCAAACTCCTCGAGGACGGCGAGGAAGTAGCCGATGTTCCGGTCATCGAGGGCGGCGTCGATCTCATCGAGGACACAGAAGGGGGATGGCTTTACCTGATAGGTGGCAAAGAGCAGAGCCACCGCCGTCATCGAGCGCTCCCCGCCGCTGAGCAGGGTCAGGTGGGTCAGCTTCTTGCCCGGCGGCTGGGCGAGGATGTCGATCCCGCTCTCCAGCACGTTCTCCGGATCGCTGAGCGAGAGCTCCGCCCGACCGCCGCCGAAGAGGCGGCGGAACATCGCCTGGAAGTTCTGGGAGATCTGCCGGTAGCTGGAGAGGAAGAGCTCCTCGCTCTCGGTCTTGATCTTGGTGACCACCTCAGAGAGGTCCGCCTTGGCCTTCATCAGGTCATCGAGCTGTTTGGTGAGGAAGTCGTGTTGCTCCTTGACCTCGGCAAACTCCTCCTCGGCCATCTGGTTGATGTAGCCCATGCCATTGAGCTGGCGGCGTACATCATCGAGGCGGGCGCGGAGGATGGGCAGCTCCTCGATCTCCTCTGAGAGACGGTTCTCGTACTCCTTCAGGCTCTTGCCGTACTCATCGAAGAATTTGGTGAAGATGCCTGCAATATTCTCATCGAGCTGCTGGATGTGCAGGGCGAGCTTCTCCCGCTCGGTCCTCAGGTCCTGCAGCTCCTCGTACCTCGTCCCCTTCTGCCCGATCTTCTGCTGGATCTCATCGTTCAGGGAGTCGATGACCGTGATCAAGGCGGCAAGGTCGTCGTTGTGCATGGCGATGCGTTCACGCGTCTCCTCAACCTCGATCTCGACACTTCGGATATCCTCTTGCGTCTCCCAGATCTTCTCTTCGGCCCCCTGGGCCTGCGAGAGGGCGTCCTTGTACTGGTACTCCTGCTCGGTGATGGAGCGCTGGAGCTGGGCCATCATCTGCCGGCTCGCCTCCCTCTGGGCCTCCAGCTGGTTGAGGGCAACCCGTTGGTCAGAGATCAGGGCCACCATCTGCTCGAGGTCACCGGTCAAGAGCTCGTTGTCCTCCCTGAGGGTGCGTACCCGCTCCCGGTTGGCGACGGTACGCCGCCTCAGCTCCCCCATCCGCTCATCACTGCGGCTCTTCTCGCTGATGATCCCCTCAGGGGCGATCAGGTCATCGATGAAGGTCGGCAGCATCGCCTCATACCCGCCTACCAACTCCCCGATGCGGGCAACCGCGGCACTGGTGTTCTGGTGGAAGGAGATCTCACGCTCCAGGAGGTCTTCTGAGGAGAGCTCCGTCTCCTTGAGGCGGGAGAGGAAGTGCTGTTGCTCTTCGATGGCCCGCTTCAGCGCCTCGATGGCAGCAAAGAGACTCGCCCGGGCCTCACCCTTACGCTTGAGGTTGTATCCACTCTCCTTGAGCTTCCCCTCGAGCTGGATGACGATGACGTCGCCCAGCTCCTTTATGACGGTGGCAAGCTCATCGATCTCCCCCTCAAGGGAGACGTTCTCCGCCTCAAGGCCAGCGATCTCGTCGTTTTGGCGGGTGATGGTCGACCTGGTCTGTTCGACGACCCGCTCACTCTTGGCAATCTCACCTCTGAGGCGCTCCTGCGCCTCTTCGGCGCTGATCATATCCGATCGTCGCTCATCATTCTGGGTGCGGTCCCGCTCGATGCGCTCAAGAATCGACTCAGCAGCGACCTGGGAGCGCTCCTTCTGCACCAGGAAGTCCTGCAGGCGGGTGGAGAGGAGCTGCAGCTTGTCAGCCTTGCCCTTGTTGGACTCATTGAGGCGCTCGATCTCGGTCTGGATGTAGATCCGGTCAGCGCCATGGCCCCTCATCTTCTCCTGCAGCATCCCGATGGTCTCGTCAAAGCCCGAGAGATCGGCTCTCTTGGCCTCAAAATCCCGGTCCGCCTGCGCCCGCTCCTCGATCCGCTTCTCCTTGAGCAGCATGTAGCTCTGCAGGGTCGAGAGCTGGACATCGACCTCGAGGGCGAACTGCTCCCGCTTGAGGGAGCGGTAGCTGGCCGCCTTTGAGGCCTGGTTCTTCTTCGTCTCATAGCTGCGCTTCACCTCTTTGAGAACCGTCTCGACCTGGACGATGTTCTCATCGGTCCTCAACAGCTTGCGCTCCGCCTCCTGGCTCTCCGCCTTGAAGCGCGAGATGCCCGCCGCCTCCTCGAAGATGTAGCGCCGGTCCTCGGGACGCGAGGAGAGGATCTGGTCGATCTTCCCCTGCTCCATGATCGAGTAGGCGCTCTTGCCTACCCCGGTGTCGAAGAAGAGTTCACGAATATTGCGCAACAACACCCGGTTGCGATTGAGATAGTACTCGCTCTCCCCGCTTCTGAAGATCCGCCGCTTGAGTTCGACCTCACTCCCTTCGATGGGAAGGTGTCCCTCCTCGTTTGAAAGGACGAGGGTCACCTCGGCAACCTGCAGGGGCTTGCGCGAGTCGGTACCGTTGAAGATCACATCCTCCATCCGACCGGCCCTCAGCGTCTTTGTCGACTGTTCGCCGAGCACCCACTTGATGGCATCGACGATATTGCTCTTGCCGCACCCATTGGGGCCGAGCAGGCTGGTGATGCCACTGGAGAAGTCAAGCTTCACCTTATCGGCAAATGATTTGAATCCATAGATTTCAAGACTTTTCAGAAACAAGGCGCACCCTCTCATTGCTTGACGCAGTACTATCGGCAACTATAGCATAAAACCGAAGGGAGGAAGAAGTGTTGGAGCATGAAGGGTATATCTGTGGTTTGGACGAGGCGGGGCGCGGCCCGCTCGCCGGTCCGGTCGTCGCCGCCTGCGTCGTCCTCCCCCCCGTCTTCCCGACCCACCTGCTCAACGACTCGAAGAAACTGAGCGAGAAGCGGCGCATGGCTCTGGAGGCGCTCATCAAGGAGCAGGCGATCGCCTGGGCCACCGGCATGGCCACGGCCCGCGAGATCGATACCCTCAACATCCTCGAGGCCACGATGGTGGCGATGCAGCGCGCCTATGACAAGGTCGCCACAGAGGTGTCCATCTCCAAGGCGTTGGTGGACGGCAACAGGTGCCCCCTCCTCCCCTGCCCGGCCGAGGCAATAGTAAAGGGGGATGCAACCATCCCCCCCATCATGGCGGCCTCGATCCTGGCCAAGCAGCATCGGGACCGGATCATGTACCTCTCGGCAGCCAAGTGGCCGCTCTACCGCTTCGAGCAGCACAAGGGCTACCCGACAAAAGAGCATCGCCGCCTCTGCAGTGAGCATGGGCTCTCACCCATCCACCGCAGAAGCTTCACGATCAAGATCCCTAGCGATTCTGCTTGATGAAGTCCAGTGACTTCTGCAGCTCCTTGAGAAACTCCCCGAGGTCCTCCTGGTAGATGACGATCGACTGGCGGATGAACTTGTCACTGTCGGCCAATCCCTTGCTCTCAACGATGTTGAGAAACATATCACCATAGATGTTCTCTTTCACATTAAAGAAATACGTACGGTCATTCTTGACCATCCGTGTTGAAAAAACCTCTCCACGCTGTCCCATTGTACTCTCCTACTCTCATATCGTAGCACGGTTGTAGCAATCGAGGCTACCGCCTGTCAAGCGCACGGGGCCCCTTGACGAAGAGGCCACTAATGTTCTATATACAGTGAGTACACCACATGCGCCTATCGTATAATGGTATTACCTCAGCCTTCCAAGCTGAAGAAGCGGGTTCGACTCCCGTTGGGCGCTCTCGACCCCCCCGCTTTGCGTGGGGGTTTGTTTGTTCAGGCGCCCACTGTCAAGTGATGACCAGCGTTCCAAGAGTGCAGCCCCGAACGTGGGCATGGTGTTGAGCCAGGGGGATCAATGCGTCGCCCTTCAGCTGCGCACCTTCCCACACTACGAGCTCCATATCCAGAACGTGAGCGCGTTTCCGTGATTTCCAATAGCCCACAATCTCCCCCTCATGCACGATGGCTCCGGGATTTGCCACCGTCTGCCATATGATGCGCTGGTGCTCCGTATGGGGACAGATCACCGCGCGATCCTGCAGGCCCAGGTACGGGTCATGGGCAGCGAGCAGATGGGTACTGCGTCCAAGGGGCCTGGGGTTGAGCAGCGCGGGCACATCTTGGGTGAGCATATACCGCCGCTGTGTGGAGACCGTCACCGCCTCCATCCGATCATGGCCTTCGTTCCAGAGACGGGAGGCTTGTTGGGGAGAGCAGCCAAGCCAGGAAGCGAAGTGACGCACGGTAGCCGGGCCATAGGAGTGGAGGAATGTCTCGACGAGCGTCGTTTGTGGAGGGGGGACGAGTTCGATCCCCTTGCCCACCCACGTGCGATAGGAGGTGAATGAAGGTTCCTGTCCATGACGCTGGGCAAAAACAACCAACCCCTTGCTCGAGAGGGGGCGTAACAAGAATGAGACCAGTGCCTCACCGAGGCTTTGGTTCCCTCGAGGATCATAGATTGACTTCTGCTGCCAGATCGCTTGAAGCGTGGGGCTCAAGAGTCCTTCCACCCACCCGGCTATCCGCCTATCGAGGGCAGCCTTGCCCACAATAGTCTCCCCATCGAGGTTTGGCATGACGCGCTCCACAAGGGAGAGCGCCTCCTCAATCCCCATCCCCAGCTCTTCAAGAGCCCACGACGCACCTCTGGTATAGATCCAGCGCTCCCCCTCCTCGGCGACAAGGGAGGAGAGGAAGAGATGGCTCCCACTGACAGGGAAGACCAATGGCACCCCCCTGATGGACCACGCCTGGAGGAGGGTACGCTCCTCAGTCAACAACCGCTCGATCCACTGCCCATCACAGGCGGCGATCCGATTGGCAAGGGCTGCCTCCCACACACCGGGAGGTGAGTTCTGCATGCCACAGCCACCGACAACCGCCTCGACCTCCGTTCGATCATACCAGCGGTCGAGGTGGTGGCTCCTGAGTCTGAAATTACGAATCTCTTCGATTGAAATCGCGTGCATGGCGGTGCCAGTATACCATCTGCCTTGAGTCTGCTACACCATCAATTCAATAAAAGGCTGCAGGCTCTTCTTTTTTTCCTCTTCCCTGTCTCATCTCCAAAACGTGCACCTCTCCCGCATACCCTCATCCAATCCCCTTGCGCCGACTGTCGCAAAAAAGGGTGTGTGGCCGCAAGCAGACAAAGGCCCAACAACGGTCGAGCTGATCGCCTTTGCGCGCAACCGCCGTCACAACCCGGCACGTGTGAAGGAGAGAAGGCAAGCCATCACATCGTCCGTCTGCCTGTCAGTGTCCCGTTGGCGCGCGCCTCTCTCGTCTCCTCTCGTCTCGCTTGCTACCGTTGATATAACTCGACCTACCCGCTCGCCCAATCAATATTCCAGGGCTCTCTCGTTTACATTTTTCTTTTTTTTGCCCTCTCTTCCTCTTCCATCTCATCTGCTGAACGGAGATTCTGACCAACGTTAATTTGACTCCGAAAATACCATGCGGGGGCCACATACATCACTTGGGTTCAAGACCGCGGCATCTTCTCGACGGACCTCCGGGAACATATATCCCTTATAAAGCAAAAGACGGTGCATGTCCCGAATGAAGCCTAGGTCATCCTTATAGCGCGATGTCTGGCAGATAGTCTGCCGCCACTCCTCGATCGATTCCAAAATGCGGTGCTGGACCCTGGAGGGCCGAATGGGTGGCCGCTCGGG
>CALFMX010000203.1 GCA_937902565.1 uncultured Spirochaetales bacterium | reverse complement strand
GCGCTGTCTGACTTTGAGAAAACTGAGCCGCCACAATGGGGAAGGGTGCGCCTTCAAGCAGCACATTGGCAATTCCTTCCAGATGGTAGGAGGGAAGGACCACCGCATGGCTTTTTGCGATCAAGGAGTGGATGTCCTTCTGGAAACCCAGATAGGTACCCGCCCCACTGCCACTGTACGCTGCCAGTGGTTCTTCATAGACCGGCTCTCCGATGAACCCAACCAGATCACAGCTGAAGAAGGGATACTTCGTATGGATCTCCTTGGCTGCTGCCATCATCTCCTCGATGCCCTTGTCCTTGATGATCCGGGCGATGTAGATCAGACGAATGGTTCCGTCATCCTCGGGATAGGGTTCAAGCGGATGGCGATCAAGGTTGACACCGGATCCCGGGATGAGGACCGATTGTTCAACATTGGTTATCTTATGGTCGATGAAATACTGGTAGTCACGTTCATTCTGCAGAAAGACTGTCCGAGCCTTCTTGAATGCAACCCTGAGGAGGAAGAGCACAACCTTCTGGACGAGGTTCTCGTCCATCAGGGCTTTGCCCAGACCGGTCATATTGGCGATCTGGGGAACCTTCAAAGACCGGCAGACGAGACCGCCATAGATGTTCGACTTGATGGTATAGGTGAGCACCAGATCCGGCCTGAGACGCTTCACCAAGGCGTGGTACGCGATCAACACCTTGAGGTTTGCAAATGGGTTCTTTCCCCGTGGAGTGAACTCCACAGGGTGGAATGTGCAACCGAGGTCCTCAAAGAACGCCACCCGTTCATTGGAGGGGGCAGAGAGTGCCACACTGTAACCACTCTTCAAGAGCGCCTCGATGGTCTCCAGGCGGAGGGTGTAAAGGTAATCGACATCGTTGGAGAGAATCAGGATCGACGTGGTTTTCATAGTTCTCCTTGCTGAGTGCGTTGGGCTTTCAGTAAATATGCATTCGTATTATTCCCACCGTACTCACATTGGGAAAAGATCTGCATCCAACATAGATTATACAGTGAATAGCATCAAAGGCTACACATCCAAAAATCTTTTGTGATTCACCCGAACAGGAGTCTTCTCCTTGCAAGATAGAGACCGGATAAAAGTGTGTCGAAGAGACTTCGTTTCCTGGTAGTTTGTTCTAGCGGAAAGGAGATAAAGGAGAGGTAGTGTTTCTCAAGAAACCGCTCCAACCGCTCAAAATCACGCTCTTCCATTATATTGGGGTGATAGCAAAACGTAACAACGGGGAATGGAATGGCTCGTACCGAGCCCGATTGTTGAGGAACGAATGTCATCCCATACCGTTGATATGGCTTGGTTGCTATGGTATCAGAGATAACCCGTATAGTACTTTCGAGCTTCAAGGCTTCTATGGTGTTCACATCGAACGTATGAAGGGGAGCAACGAACACCTGCGGGTCAATCCCCTTGCTTCGCATGATGGCTACTCCATCTGCAATCATCTCCCGTTGCTTCTCCAACGGTACGCTTGCAAATTCTGATCTCTTGTTGACGGGCGATATCCCTCCATCCTTCTGAGGATGCTCGTGTGTGTACCCATGCATGGCGATTGACCAGCCCTGTTCAATCCAATTCCCTACCCTATCCCAAAAGTCGTGGTCGATCTCATACGATAAGAAATCCGGATCAGCACATTTGGGGATCACCGCAACTAGTGGTCGAACCTTGTAGGAAGATAGAAGCTGCTCCATCCTGATCCAATTCTCAATTCTAGAGTGCTCACATGCATCATCTAGCCGCAGTATGTATTGTGTTGCCATGCCAGCTCCTCATTCTAGTCGTTACCGAACTTCACCCAATTGGATTCATCGAAAATTGAATCATGTACCTCGAAGGCCTTTGTCATTTCGAAGGTAAGGGTTTTTTGCCTCAACGTAGTTGGGTCAAGGTCTATAGTATACAGCTCCATCGAATCCTTCTTGACCACTGAACTCATATCAACGCCAGTAAACGGATTTGTTGTCTCGATCGGCAAATCCTTGATAGCCATCAAAGGGACATCTGCGGTGGTCATGAAAGAGAGATTCGTATTGAAGGTTGTATCCGAATAAAAATCCTTGATGAGGAGAAGGGAATTAAAAACAACTGCACTACCTTCATACCGCTCAAAGTCCTTGAAGGCAGGTGACCGAAGGCCATTACCGTGATCAGAGACAATGATGAATCGAGTGTTGTCATAGACTCCTTCAGCTTTGAGGAAATCGAACCAGATCCCCACAGCCCGCAATGCCGCTACATTAACGTGATAATGGATTTGGGAAGCAACATCATACTCCTCTTGAAGTGGACTATATGTGTTCGTTACCTTGATTCGAGGCACATACTCCGGGGCTTGGAGGAAGAGAGGCTCGTGTGTGGTGTCATTCACTAAAAATACGTAATTTCCTGCTGGAGTATCGAAGGTGGTTAATTCCGGCAGATAGTGGAGTGTTGCATACGAATCTATGAATTTCGTAATGTTCTGCGTGCTCTCATCAAGGAGGAAATAGGTACCCTCATAATAGAACAAGTCCCTGAGGGCCGGAACCATGATCTTCATCAAGGCAAACATCGGGAACCGGCGTTTGATAGTCCGGCTCTCATAATCGGGACCCCAGGAATCGTCATCAGGGTGGTCACGCTTGTACCGATAGGAGTACACACCATCCAAGGCCTTGACGCTAATTTCTGGATACTCCTTGAAGGGTGTATAATCGTTTGACCACTTATAATTTGAATATGGGGGGTCAAATACAGACACCTGGTAGCCAGCATCGCTAAACAACTTAGGGAGTACCAACATGGCTTCGTTGTGCTTGTCAACCAGGAATTCTGAATCACGCTTGTTCATTGCTTCGGGGATGTACTCATACCCTCCCATAATGGGAGGGGAGCCCAAGAGCGTCGCAACTCCAGGCGTGACCGTATTGGGATAGTAGGTGAACCCAGAGAATTGCTCATAGAGCTCAGGGAACTGGTCGAATACAATGGGGAGATAGGAGTTGATCGCCCGATCAAGAAACAGAACAACAATATTCTCTCTCTCACGGCTCAATGGGATTATTGGAGTAAGGTCATTTGTAGCTGATTCACTGTTTTGTTGAATATTACGCGCATGGACAGTGTACGCCTTCTGGATTGAGGTTGCCCCATACACCCCCATGCTACCTGACGCCAACAAGAGAATAACCAAGCCGTTGGCCAGGAAACGTACCCACCCCTTGCGGACCGCAAGCAATGCAAGACCGGCAATGAGTAGCATGCAGAGAATGGGAACTACAACTTGGAATGTGGTTGCTTCTAGACGGCTTGGCTCATCAAACAACAGAACCCTACTGACAAGCCCGTAATCACCTTTGAACACAAAGAGATTGGCAATCGCACCGATTGCTAAGATACTGAAGAGAACAGAGATAACGGTTCTCCCTTGTTTTCCAGATAATCCAAAGATGAATAATGGCCAGACAATAAACAGACCGAAAAAGAAGGTACCATTTGATACAATATATGATAGGGGGTTATTGACTGTTCCTGTAAATGCAAACTCTATCGGTGAAGAGCGGATTACATTTGCAGGAATCAGAAACCCACAGACGGTCCAGAGAACTGCAATCGACAATACGAACAGAAGAATTATCTGATTCTTGTGTGTTGAGAAAGATCCAAAGAAGCTGGCATATACTATCTTTCCAAGTTTTAGTAGTACAGGAATCAGGATGATAACGGCACAGCCACTATATAGGACCAATTGTTTACTGAGAGGCAAGAACTCCTTTATGTTCAGCACTACTACAGTAAATCCAACACTCAGTAGAACAGATGCCACATACAACAATCGTTGGGGATGTTTTGCCTTATAGAACATATTCTTGACCAACGAAAGCACATTGTTGCATGTCCAGTAGAGAACCAGCCCTGATGGAGAATTGTAGAGGAGGACCAAGAAGATTCCCGCCATCCCATACAGCTGAACCTTATCCCTCATCGGGAACCCTTTGGTGTAGATGATCCCAGCCACTATATTGATGAGAGTCATCGCCACTGGCAACACGTTGATAGGAATCCCCCAAAGCCGAACCATCTGATCGGGCAAACTCAAGTCCTTGATAAAAAAGAAACTCTCCCCTTGCAGGTGAGGGAGATGAGAAAGGAAATGGTAGGCTGCAATAAAGAACGGGACTTGGATGAGGAGGCTTACAGACGAGCGTAGCGCAAACAAGGGGTGATAGTGGTGCTGACGATAGTATGTCGATAACATCAAGTACTGCTCATCACCAGCAAATGCACCCTTAATCCTGGAAACCCCAGGTTGAAGCCGCACTCTTGTATCTCGTTCTTCCTTTTGTAACCGTTCAGCAATGATGTAGAGGGGCAAAGACAACAGCGTCACCAAAAGGCTGACACCAACAACAGCAATACCTGTGTTTTTGAATGCTTTGAATACAAAGACAAATAGTAATTCAACAATCAGTTCGATTGGATAGACAATCACAGTATAGAGAAACGATCCCACTTGTGGCCTCTTTGTATTGAATGCACTGTATTCAGTACCCTAAATCCTTTAGAGTCTAGCATATCTCGCATATTCTTTCGACTAGCAAGTGGTGCTTCTTCCCAGATCCAAATATTACTCGTGCAATGAACAATACTTCTATTGCTCTATCAACCATCCATAGTTTGTCTTTTGTCTTGAGAACCTCCAATACCACGATGACCAATACGCACCCTTAATCCACACGGACATGACCACTACCCTATCATCCCCGCCCTCTTCAGCTCCTCCTTGAGCATTCGTTTGGTAGGATAACGCTCGAGAAGCTGAGCAATCAGTTTAGTAGCCTCCCGCTCTCTTCCAAGGCTCTTGAGGATTTCAAGTAGTTTGACCAAGCGCACAAAGGATTCTCGGGGACTGTTCATATCCACTGCAGTGGTGCACTGTTTCTTCGTCAGGACGATGATGCGGTCACGATACCCATCCTTCAACAACGCCCAGTAGTTGATGAGAAGAGAAGGATCGCGCTTCCTCGGCCATATTAAGTTCGAGGTACGCCTGCAGAAGAAAGCTCCTCCACTCATCAAAGAAGGAGTGGCGCTCTTGTGCCCCCAGGCAGTAGGTGATAACCCGCTCTCAATGGCCGCTCTCTGGAGCATCAGCTCAAACGCGATATCCTCATCAAAGGAGTCCTCTTTTACCAAGTCCCAGAGAGCAACCTGACCTCCTCTTCGGCGGTGATGAGCATCGCAACCGCCTCTCTATAGCGGGCAGAGGTGATTGCCTTGTCGATCCTCAGATAGAACAGGGCCAGCGCCTCTTGTGCACTCTCACAGAGGATGTAATCGCCATCCCAGGTGACATCAATGCACTCAAGGCAGCGGCGCAGGCTCTCCCGCACCGCGTCGCTGCTCGCCTCATCAAGCCAATCATCACCACAGGCGACTGGCCACCGACGAATCCTCCTTTGCCATTTCGGGGAGAAAGGCGACCAACGCCTCCTTCCCCTGGCCCTCGAGCAGAGCCCTCAGCTCACCATAGGTCACCGTCACACTGATCGTCTTCAAGACCATCATCCTCTTCGGGGATGATGTCTTCCTCATAGCTCACCCATCGATCATCGGGGCTGGGGACCCGGGGCTCCAGGTAGTAGACCAGGTTATACCCTTGATGATCACCCAACATATCGACCAAATCCTCTCCTGTTATCTTCCTGCCCTTGAAGATGAAGTGCGGATCCTCTCCCATGAAGTCATTATAATACCCCACCCCGATCTGACCGATCTCATCGAGGTAGTCCCGATCTTCGGAGGTAGCGAAGAGGCTGATCGAGATCTTATGCTTGAGGAGGGCCAATGCATCCTGCTTCTTCATGGAGAAAGGGATCTCAGCTGACCAGCTCTCCTCCACCCCCTTGCGCCCTCGATAGGCGAAGTAGGTCACCCCAAGATGATTGACCTGCATCGCGACCTTGAAGCGCAGGTCAAAGACACTGATGGTCTTGGGTGGGACATACTGCTTGTAGTCGTGGCCCAGACGCTCGCACATCCACTCATTGAAGTGATCATCACAACAGAAGAGCTCATCACCACTCTTGAGCGTGAGCCGATGGTTTGCTTCCTTATCACAGCGATAACACGTACCTTCCATACCAACCTCCCTTTTTCCCTAGCATACGGCACAACAGCCTCTGGGGAAAGAGAAAGGTTTCCTCATCCCATCATGAGAGGAGCACGATGAAGAGATCGAGTACAATAGGGGGTGTAGACCACACTGATTCTCTCTTCAGGCCTCTCTTAAATCCACAAACCGTTCATTATACTTTACCACTTTCATCTAAAACCATTCATTTCATCTTATAGGTTTGCTACATCTGCAGGTAATCTTACAACCAGGTACAGTAAGACTCGTATCACCTGGATAACGAGACGATCATCAAACACAGAGCAGTACCTCACCCGACACGCACCCCGTCATCACTTCTACAGTAGTGGACCGAGAAGCGGTCGGTATACTGGGGAAAGCGTGAGAGGTAGGCACGCGTCACTGCTTCGGTGATCGCTTCCTTCTCTGCGGGGTCCACAAGGGCCATACAGCAGCCCTTGAACCCCGCCCCACTGAAGCGACAGCCGTAGATGCCCGGAATCTCCAGTGAGATCTCGTAGATTGCCCTCAGCTCAGGCGAGCCGGTCTGCCAGCTATGGATGGAGCTGTAGCCCGACTCGTTGACAAGAGAGCCGAAGGTTTCCAGGTCCCCGCCCTTCCACGCCTCGATCCCCTTCTCCACCCGTTCCATCTCGCTGTAGTAGTGCTCAGCCCGCTTACCGAAGATCGCGGGAAGGCGGGACCCGTACTCGGTGAAGACACGCTGCGGTACATCGCGCAGGCGGGGATCGCGAAAGAGGCCGTACTCCAGGCCTGCATACGCCTTGAGGCTGTAGGCGGCGCTCTTCGCCTCATCGACGCGGGTATTGTACCCACTCCCCAACACCCGCGAGACACCGGAGAAGAAGATCGCGATCTCAAAGTCGGCAAGCTGGGGTGAGGCGGGGATGAGGGAGAAGGAGTCATCCTTGGTGTCGAGGACGAGGAGGTGGTCCCTCCGGGAGAGGACCTCACTCGATTGATCGAGCTTCCCCACCCCGATACCCACATACTCGTTCTCCGCCAAGAGCGCCGTCTTGATCAGCTCTTCATCAGAGAGCGTGATCCCATTGGCGTAGCAGAGGGCGTTGATGTAGCAGAGCACCACCGCAGCCGATGATGAGAGCCCCCCGATGGGAAGCGTGCCCTCGACCACCCCCTTGATTCCCCGCTTGAGGTCATGGAGACGGGAGAGGGCATAGGCGGCCCCTCGTGCGTAATCGCCCCAGTTGCCCTGGCGGGGGG